>JAJRWO010000108.1 GCA_024276775.1 Gammaproteobacteria bacterium
ATACTCAGCAAAACGCTGATAACGCAGCACGTCACCCTCCAGATACAACAAATAGTAGGCACGTTTAATACAAAGGATATAACGGTTATCAAGCTTATCTTTGGAACCATAAAAACATTCAATCAGGTCTTCTATAAACTTAACCACACGCTGTTTGATGGTAATGGCATGGTTTTGTGTATAACACAACACCGTTGGTCTGATCGGTTCTGCCCCCTTCGAGGGTGGCGTCAATCGAAAATAAGCGCTCAACCAGGCCAGCATGCTTGCAATGCCTTCATAATGCGTGGTCAACATCTCTTTCCAGCTGGTTAACAACATTTGATCGACGCTGCCAATTAACGTTTCATACATACCACCATAGCTGAAAGCATCAGTTCGATTGCTGGCAAGATGCACTCCTGTGCGCCGCATCACAGCCTCTGAATCAACACCAAAATTGATCACAATTACCGCTTGTAAAACCCTAACAGCACGGCCGAGATCTTCAACACAGGTTTCAAACACTTTTCTGGCCGGAATAGCTTTTTCCAATTCTTTTAGCAATCCAGCCAATTCACGCTGTCCGACGCTGCTCGTATGTTTGATGACATTAACGGCTGTCATCGTATTCATCAAGCCGTTATAAAATCCCCAGGCGACAAGCTCAACAATGCGCTGTCCACGCTTTAATGCCACCATGGTTGATGGATCATTTAGATTGGAGTTTTCACCCGCCGTCAGCAAAACCCAACCACCATCCCGGCCTTTCTGGCGCACCTGATACAAGGTCATGGACGGCTCAAACACATCCTGCGAAATGCCACGATTGACAATTTCAACCTTGCCTGTCTTGCGTTCAAATGCGGCGTATAATTTACGCCCAAGGGCATTTAAGTCCTGCTCGTTAATCGCTGCAAGCTGAGCATGGTTTCGTGCGAATGTAGAAAGAAACTGGTAAGTATAAGTTAACTCCCTAACCAAAATTCCACGCTCTTTAAGCACCTGCTGAATGCGCCAACCAGACCGTTTGTCTAGCATTGTTAAGTACTCTTTTTCCCAACCCCACGCATTGGTTTTGTTGCGTAAAAGTTCTCGACGCCAGTCATACCGAGCATTTTCAGTCAGCCCTAATTTCTGATTCACTTTAAAATAAAAACAGCGTCGCACCAGCTCCAGCCTATCCGGCTCATTTCGTTCAAGCAGATACTCCTCAAGCCTTAAATACAACATCAAATAAGGATCAAGCCTGTCTAAATCATGTTCACCATCAAAGATAGCCTTTTTAAAACGCAAACACAGCAGTTCAATATCAGGGTATTCAGACGCATAAACCTCCATCAACAGCAGCTTCAAAACTGATTTGTAAGGCGAGTCTATCCCCTTAAACAGTTGCCAGACCGCCGCCCCAAAAAATTCCTCTGCCGGCAAGGTAGGAATGCCACCAAAATCGATGCAATCAACTTCCATTACCAAACGGCTTTTATAAAGCTCTTTGACATACTCATCATAATTTTCTTCTTCCTCTACTGGCACTAACCACCAAACAGGAAGCCGGCCAGCAATCAACAGGCTGGTTCGATAAAACTCTTCCAATAGAAGGTAATATTGTGCTGTACCGCTGCTTTCAGAAGAGAGGTCGACAATTTTTCCCTGCTTAAAATTTTGTGCATCCATGAGAAAAAAATGTACTTCCAAGCTCTGAGAATCAGCCCATAGCTCTATTGCCGTGCACTTGCTTTGCAGCTCATCCAGGCCCTCTTGAGAAACATCATGCTGATGGCAAAGCCAGATATCAAAATCACTTTTTTTTGAATAGGCCATCGTGCCGCTGCTACCCATTAAAAACATCGACATAATGTCGTAACGTGACATAGCCCGGCCTTTGTAATCAAAACGATGAATGTATTTATTCGCTGCCGTTAAGGCTCGTTGATTTGGCGCGTAATCACAAATTCCCACTGGCGTATCTTTGGAGACATAACCTGGCAAGCTAGGGTGATTAATGTGAAATAACAAAGGTAGAAAATCAAGAAAATCACGCTGATTGTTACGCATGCAATCCTCGCCCCGGCGTAAACGTTCTTTGTTCAACAACAAAAATCGTTTTTTAACCGCCTCGACATCGGCAAACTTAATTTTATTATCCGCTTTGGCTTTCGCTTTGGTTTTGGTTTTAAACATTCATTCCCCCGCGCAATATCCTTATCGGTCACCCGGAAAAATACTTAATATCAGCCGTTACAAACACCTCGTCTGCCAACACACCACAAAAAACGATTATCATCTAGTTACCAATAATCAAACGCACTCAAGCAGCATCAACAACTTGGCATCGAGGACGTTTTTAAGGTATACCTATTCTCACCCATTCCAAGGAAGTCAAAACACCAATGAGGCAAATCACTCTCAACGACATGCAGGATGCCCTGCAAAACTCTCCCATCGGCATTATCTTAATGGACGAAAAAGGCAATATTCAATGGCATAACAGCCGCCTGGAACAAATGCTGGACGTCACGATGGAACAACTCAGCGGTAAATCCACCGCTGACTTGCCCAAGGAACTGAGTAGCATTCTAATCTCACCACCAGAAACCATACTGTTACAAAATGGCGACGTGCAACGCTGGCTGCACTGCCACAGCCAAACCAGCAGCGATGGCAAACGCAGCCAGTTTTATACCGACATCACCACCGAGCAACGCCTACGCCTGGAGTGCGACCGTCTGAAAGAAGACCTGCAACAACTCACTACCCGTGATCCGGTGACCGGACTGCCCAACCGTCGCGCTCTACTGCAAGGCCTGGAGCCACTGATCTCGCGCAGCCGTCGTTATGGCAATCCACTGTCGCTAATCAAACTACATGTCGAGCTGGTTGGCCTTGGTCCTCAGGACGAAATCAAATATCAGGAAGAGGCCTGGATAAAGGTCGGGCAATTGCTCAAGGAAGAAATGCGCTGGGCTGACATTATTGGTCGTTACGATGGCGCAGATTTTCTGCTTATCCTGCCTGAAACACCCGCTGATGCCAGCGAAACACTGGCGGAGAAACTTTGTCAGCGGATTAACCTGCTTGAACTCATTCCTGGTGGCAACCCGCCGATTCACATCAAACCTTATTGCGGCCTCACCAGCTGGAAAAAGGGTGACGATACCAACCTGCTGTTGCAACGCATCAGCAACAGCATTAATGACGCCAAGATAGCTGACACAGCAATGGTCAAGCCCGCTAAATCAAACTAAATCAGTCGGTTGCGTGCTCGCGCAACCGCCGCTTTGACCTGCTTCGGTGCCGTACCCCCCAGATGATCACGCGCCGCCACAGAACCTTTCAAGGTCAACACCTCAAACACATCATCAGCAATAGCATCTGAGAACTGCTGTAACTCTGCCAATGCCATTTCGGCCAGATCACGCTTTGTATCCACCCCCAAACGCACGGCCTTACCCACGACTTCATGAGCATCACGAAACGGCACACCCTTACGCACCAGGTAATCGGCCAGGTCAGTGGCGGTGGAAAACCCCTGAGCGGCTGCCCGTTCCATGCTGTCACGTTTGATTGTCAAGGCTGCCATCATATCGGCGTAGACCTTGAGCGAACCGCGCAAGGTATCGATTACATCAAACAACGGCTCTTTGTCTTCCTGGTTATCCTTATTATAGGCCAGCGGCTGCCCCTTCATCAGGGTTAGCAGAGAGATCAGATGGCCATTAACACGTCCCGTTTTACCGCGTACCAGCTCAGGCACGTCAGGGTTTTTCTTCTGCGGCATGATTGACGACCCCGTGCAAAAGCTGTCTGGAATATCAACAAAATCAAACTGCGCCGAGGCCCAAATAATCAGCTCTTCAGAAAAACGCGACAGATGTGTCATTATCAACGCGGCGGCGGCACAGAATTCAATCGCAAAATCCCGATCACTGACAGCATCCAGTGAGTTCTCGCTAATCGCATCAAAACCCAGCAATTTGGCCGTGTACTCGCGGTCAATCGGATAAGAGGTTCCCGCTAACGCAGCGGAGCCCAAGGGCATGACATTGACCCGTTTACGACAATCTGTCAGGCGTTCGCCATCACGCAGCAACATCTCAAACCAGGCCAACATGTGATGACCAAAGGTCACCGGCTGAGCCACCTGCAAATGGGTAAAACCGGGCATAATAGCATCAAACTCACGTTCAGCCAGGTTAATCAGGGCCGTTTGCAAGCGTTTCAATTCGGCCTGAATAGCATCGATCTCGTCACGCAGATAAAGGCGAATATCGGTGGCAACCTGATCGTTGCGTGAACGGCCCGTATGCAGCTTTTTACCAGCATCACCGATCAAGGCGATCAAACGCGCCTCAATATTCATGTGCACATCTTCCAGCGACACTGACCATTGCAACTGCCCTGAATCAATCTCAGTCTGCACCTGACCCAGCCCTTGTAAAATCTGCTGGCATTCTGCCTCAGTCAACACACCAATGTGAGTTAACATCTGCGCATGCGCTCTGGAACCGGTAATATCGTGGCGATAAAGACGCTGATCAAAACCGATAGAGGCGGTAAAGGCCTCAACGAATGCGTCAGTCGGTTCGGTAAAACGCCCGGCCCAGGGCTTGCGGCTCTGATC
>JAJRWO010000109.1 GCA_024276775.1 Gammaproteobacteria bacterium
GGGGAGTACGGGGCTTGGCTATGGCGTGGCAATCCCTCATGGCCGCTTTAAAAATGTTGCTGAAGCAGCGGCTGTATTTATCAAGTTTGAACAGGGTGTCGACTTTGATGCCATTGATGGTGCCCCCGTTGATCTGATGCTCGCCTTGATGGTACCAGAGGAATCCACGGATGAACATTTACAGTTGCTGGCCTCACTGGCGGAAATGTTTAGTGATGCCACCGTGCGTGAGCGTTTGCGTCAAAGCAATTCTTCCGTGGAAATCTTAAAGATTTTCAGCGATAGTTTCCCGGCGGGTTAACTGGCGTAAGGAATGGAAATTATATAACCTAGGTTCTGAGCAGGTTTAATGATGAATCAACAAGTACAATCGCGGCCTGGGGTTATGCTGCAAGTGTTTGGTCAGGGCGTGTTGTTGCAAGGCAATAGCGGTATTGGAAAATCGGACCTTGCCCTTGAGCTGGTGGATAAAGGACATCGTCTGATCGCGGATGATGCCGTTGAGTTTGTGCTTGAGAATGATTGTTTGCTTGGACGCTGCCGTGCAGGCTTTGATGGGTTTTTAGAAGTGCATGGCCTGGGTGTTGTGAGCCTGGCGAGGCTTTATGGTGAACAGGCGGTGCTTGGACAGGCTTCTCTGGACTTGGTTCTATTGCTTGAAAACACCGCAGCAGATGATTACGACCGACTTCAGCCTGTGCAACAACCATGGTCAATGCTGGGTGTGGTTGTGCCCGCCTGGTCTATCCCATGTTTGGGGAGGCATAATCTGGCGTTGATTGTTGAGACAACTGTACGCTTGAATCTGTACCAGCAGCAGGGCTATGATGCCGGTAACGATTTACAGTCCAGATTGTCCTGTCTATTGAAAGAGGATGCAGCATGAAGTTGGTGATTGTCAGTGGCTTGTCGGGTTCTGGCAAAAGCATTGTATTGCATTCGCTGGAAGACCTGAACTTCTATTGCATCGACAATCTGCCCTTGAGTTTATTGCCATCATTTGCCAAACAAATGGCCAGTTCCCCGCGGAGCGATTATGAGCACGCCGCCGTGGGTATTGATGCGCGTAACCTAAATGACGATTTTGCCAGCTTTCCCGATGTCCTGGCTGAGATTCGTGGCTGTGGTCTGGATTGTGAAATTCTATTTTTGCAGGCTGAAGACAACACGTTGATCAAGCGTTTTAGCGAGACACGCCGTAAGCACCCGCTGACCCGTTCCGGCATCTCTCTGGCAGAGGCTATTGGCCGAGAGCGCACGTTGCTGGCTGAGCTGGCGGTGAATGCGGATTGGTGTATCGACAGCAGCCATACCAATGTGCATCAATTACGTGATCTGGTGCGCGGACGGATGTTGAAAGAGGCGGGTTCTCTGACCTTGACGTTTATTTCATTTGGTTTCAAACACGGCGTACCTGTTGATGCTGATTTTGTCTTTGATGTGCGCTGCTTGCCAAACCCCCATTGGGTGCCTGAGCTGCGAGCATTCACGGGAATGGATCAGGCGGTTGCTGAGTTTCTTGAACAACAGCCGCTGGTAAGTGAAATGTTTGAGGATCTCAGTACCTTTATCGAACGCTGGGTGCCACGATTTCAGGCTGACAGTCGTGCTTATATGACGGTGGCGATTGGTTGTACGGGTGGCCAGCACCGTTCGGTATATTTATCGCAACGTATGGCAAGTCATTTCCATCAGGCGGATATCGACGTACTACTACGACACCGGGAACTGACGTGACCACCGGGCTGTTACTGATTACCCACGATAATGTCGGCCAGGCCTTACTGGAAACTGCATCATCGATTTTAGGGATGTGCCCAATGGTACTGGAGACTATTTCTGTATCACACAATTGTTGCCCGGATGATGTGATTGAAAAGGCACGTGCAGCCGCCAGACGCCTGCATCAGGGGGGCGGTATTTTGGTATTGACAGATTTATACGGTTCAACACCGAGTAATGTTGCTAATCGACTTGACTGCAACAGGCCAATCAAAGTGATCGCAGGTTTAAATTTACCGATGCTGGTGCGAGTTCTAAATTATCCGACCTTGACGCTGGATGAGCTGGTTTATAAAGCTGTTTCTGGTGGCCAGGAGGGTATATTTTTTTGTGAGCCGGACAGCTGTGACGACTAAAACCATCGAAATAATGAACAAACTTGGTTTGCATGCGCGTGCAGCATCCAAGCTGGTCAAGCTGGCATCAGGGTTTGAAAGCAGCATTTTATTGCGCAAAGGTGAGCGCGAAGCCAATGGTAAAAGTATTATGGGAGTTATGATGTTGGCAGCGAGCAAGGGGACGCAACTGGAACTGCAGATTAAGGGCGTCGATGAACAGAATGCGATGGCTGCGTTAGAGGCGTTGATTGTTGATCGGTTTGGCGAAGGGGAATAGTCAATGTATATACCCATAACGCTATGAGTATAGGAGCGCCACTATACTCCAGCCCTTTCAAGGTCACTATTCACCGGGCCTTTCTCCACCAACTAACCTGGCTGTAGATACATGAGGGTACTTTTTGTACTAAAGTGGACCCCAGAAATCAGACAGTAGTTTAAGATATAAAAACCTGTCAAAAAGGTGTTCAGAAATGACACGCAAAAAATTTAGCAATACATTTAAAGCCAAAGTTGCGCTAGAAGCACTGAAAGGCGAAAAGACGGCGAATGAGCTTGCCAGTGAATATGAAATCCATGTAACGCAGCTCAATGCTTGGAAGAAAGCCAGTAATTCCCGCCAAACTCATCCAATGAGAATATTGGCTTAAAGAAGTGAAAAATCAGCGATGGACTGCTTGATTCATCCACATTCTTATTCTTCAGGCGAGCGGTTTCAGGTAGTTTTCATTCAAAATCAACCTAAC
>JAJRWO010000110.1 GCA_024276775.1 Gammaproteobacteria bacterium
AGCTGTTTTCGGATCATTTCGCATAATCTTTACCCCTGGGTGACTCGGTATTGGTTTGTGCAAACGCTGAATTTGTTAGGGAAAACAGATACAATGGTGTGAAATAGCCGCTAATTAAGCAAGGAGTTCGTAAATGGTTGTATTTTCAACAACGCTGGGTGATATCAAAATTGAGTTTCTTCCCGAACAGGCCCCTGTGTCGGTGGAAAATTTTCTTCAGTATGTGGATGAAGGTTTTTTTAAGGGCACTATTTTTCATCGTGTGATTCCTGGTTTTATGATTCAGGGCGGTGGTTTTACTGCTGATATGGCGCAAAAGAAGACCCGTGAGCCAATCAAAAATGAAGCGGATAATGGTGTGTTGAACAGTCGTGGCACCTTGTCTATGGCGCGTACCCAGGCTGTCGATAGTGCGACCACGCAGTTTTTTATCAATGTGGCTGATAATGCTTTTCTTGATCACAGTGAGCGTGATTTTGGTTATGCTGTATTTGCCCGGGTGGTTGAGGGGATGGATATTATCGACAAGATTGTCGCGGTGCCGACGGCGGATCAGGGTAGCCATCAAAATGTGCCCGTCGAGCCGGTGGTTGTAACGGCTGTCAAACGGCTTGAAGATTAGTCTTGTTTGTATGCCGTAAAAATTCCGTTAATTCGGAATTTTATTCATGAAATATTTTGAATGGCCAAAATCTTTGCGGCGCTTTTTGGCCTGCCTGTATTTACTGCTGGCTGTTGGCGCGCCGTTGTTGGTGTTGCTGATGCCAGGACAGCCACCGTTGTCTGTTGATGAATCCTTATTACGGGTTGAGTCGGGTCGCTTTGTCAGTCACGCCGCTGCTTTGGGGGTGGGGGCTGATAAATATGATGTTGATGTGTTGAATGATTTAGCCGGTAATGTTGCCAGTACTGCGGCTGACTATCCCGACGGCAGTAATGCTGTGCTAGCACTATTTGAAAATCGGGTTGCTGCGACATCGGCATTTGAGCATTTAAAAACAATGATTCCTCATCAACAGGAAGCGTCCGATCTGTGGGCAACGCATTTTATGTCGGCCAGTGGTGAATATGTGATGCTGGCTCAGTTGGAGCGTGTTTTGGTGATGGTGATTGCTGAGCGTGAAACCATGGCGCGTGATCGTTTGGCGGCACTGCCGGTGCTGACGTATAACGCCCGCCCCGGTTTGGGGGCGCTATTGCAGCAGCAGTCGAGTTTTATCTTTATGTTGATGATGGCGTTTTATGTTGTCGTGCAGTGGTTGTTGCTGCGCTTGTTATTGAGCTGGGCCGGCTGGGCAGTGGCGCGGCCTGTTGAAAATAAGGCCCGTGGACCAGCTGATGAATAGAAGGGGTGGAACATGGAAGGGATAGCGCCAGGCTTACGCTCCCGGCTGAATGCTGAAACCGCCAAGTTAGTTTGGCCGGAGCTGGAGCGTCATTTTGCGCGTGGTGCAGTCATCCGGGTAGGTCAGTCTTTGGATTTGGTTGAGGTGGCTGTTTGTGTCTCCGAGGATGATAAAGAAAAAGTTGAAGCCTGGATGAAGGCGGGTTTGGTTGGCCATCCATCGATGGCGGAGGCCAAGGACTGGGTTGAACGTCAACCTGATTTTTGGAGTGTGGTTGTCGCGCCCTGGGTTTTGATGCAGGAAGTCTCTGGCGATGCCTGAGTCGGTTTGTGACCGGCGTATAACTTAAACGACCACTTGCAGGATCCAAGTATAATACTCGGCAAATTTCCCAATAAATATCAGTTTTAGAATAAGGTGACGGTTTTGGATAAAAAGACAATCGATTTTGCATTGGCGTATTACGCCGGTGATCGTAAGACCGGCTCGGTGACTGTGGTGACTCGTAATGGTGGCCGCCTGCTAACAAAACGGTTGCCTGTTGCAAAGGAAAGTGGCAAAGACAAGGAGCTGAAACCCATTTTTGTTGGTCTGACGGAAACGGATCAGGGGATTACTCTGGACCCTGAAACCAAGGCTATCTCTATGAGTAATGAATTTATTGCCGATGCCTTTCCGGCTCACATTTATACCGATCCAAACGCCAATCGCGATTGGTATATGTACGATGGCGATAAGGAGACAGGCAACGATGTCCTTAACTGTGGTGGCAAAGGTTCATCTGTCACCGTGGTGGAAAATACAGATAGTTCAGAAGTGACATTCCTTAAGACTATTTGTGTCGGCCGGGGGCATCACCAGTGTAATTTTAGTTATCCATCTGAACAGGCACCACAGGTGCCGTCACAAACATATGTCAGTAATCTCAAAGATGGCACTCTGTCGGTCATTGGCAATGATCCGGCTAAGCCAGACAGCTATCTGCAGGTAGTTGCGAGCATTAATTTATGCGAGGCAGATAAAGAAGGCTTCGATGCTGCCCAGATTCCAAACAACGCTTTTCCGCATGGCCTGGTCTATTCGAAGGTGTCTGGCAAGATGTATAATCTCAATAATGGCTACGGGACCATTGCTGTGATTGACCCGGTCAGCCATGAGATTGAGCGGCGAGTCCCGTTCAAAGGCTTTAGTAACCTGTTTGCCAGCCCCTGTGGTCGTTATGTGATTGGCCGTGGTGCGGATAGAAAAACTGATCCTAATCATGTTATTGCCAAAATGGCAGTTCTGGATGTCACTACACACGAAGTGCTGGATGAGATTAATCTGCCAGATGTCTATATCAGCAAGTATTTTTTCAATACCGAGGGCAGTAAACTTTATTTGACGACATCGTCTTCAGGCAGTGAGCAACAGCGGGCTAACCTTAAATCAGGGCTGGTTGTGGTGTTGGATTTAACCAAGCTGCCCAGGTTGGTGTTTACAACTGAATTGAGTCTGGATAGCCCGGCAGGTACGCTGGATTTTCTGGCGCTGGATGGCAAGAGTGAGCTGGTTTTTGCTTCCACCTCGCAGGAAGGCGTTGTCACTATTATTTGTGCCGAAACGGATCAGGTGATTGAAAAACTGGCTGTCATTGAGCCTCAGCCCCACTCTCGATTGTGGCTGCTTTCGCGCTAATTTGATGCATCGTGACATGTTGACGGCCCACCCGGGGGGGTCAAGCAGGGCATTTTTTTGTAAAACATACTTGCAGAGTTGGAAATAATCCATTACTTTGCTTAGGTAGTTGGGTATTTCTGAGGGGGAATGCCTAAGAGTCTGTCCTCGCAATGATCGCTGTTCTCGGGCAGATTTCTGGGTTTATATCCTGCAAGCTGGAAAAATCAGTTGGGTCACGAAAGTCTGATCAAGTGTTTGAATCGCCTGGCAATACGCCATGCAAATCAACCGGTGGCACATTCTTTTTTTGCCCAACCGATTTTTCAAGGTTAAATCAAATTTTTATCTGGCTTATGCCGGATGCCAAGGGAGATAACAATGAGTGCAAAGAAACCAAACCTTTTTCTGGCCTTAGGTGCAATGTTTATTGGCGTAGCCGCCATGCCAGTGGCTGCATTTATAAATATTGTCTTGGGCCTGGCAATGATGGCCTTGCCCGTGTGGATGATTTATAAAGCCAGTTAATGATCTTAGCGATGGCCAGCGCTGAGCTGGCCTCCGTTGTTCTTTACAGTATTACCCGTTCGTGCCAAATATCAAAAAACAAATAAAGTTCTTTACTCAAAAAGCTGTTTAGCATCGATGACGGTGAGATGTGATCTACCATTCTGCAAATAAGCCCCTGTCTCAATAAACCAGACATTGGCCTTGATCGTAATTTTATGTTTGGCGGTGAGTGTATGGCCGCAGACGACCCGGTCAATCTCCTTGACTGGACGGCTAATGAAACGTTTGATACGACTGCGGCCCCACAAGGCCGTTTTGCGAGTATTCAAATCACCTAGCCTCAATAGCCGTGAAAAACCTGGCCAACTCATACCTTTGGGGATATCCGCATGAACAATACCGATGGTGCCCTGCCTGGTTTTCAGTTCGATGGCCAGAGGTAGATTGGAAAAGGCAGCGCAGATTGCTGACCGGGCTTCACTCGTTTGCTCTAGCCACCATTCACCGCCATAGTTTTGAAACCAGTCTTGGTTGGCATCGTCGTCCGTCAAGGTGTTTAAAATCATCTCTTCATGATTGCCGAGACAGGAGTGAAACCAGGCTTGGTTGAGCCAGTTGAGCACCTTGTGTGAATCGGGGCCGCGATCAATCAGATCACCAACAGCAAACAGGCGGTCTGTTTCGGGATTAAATCGATGGCTGCTGAGTTTATCGCTCAGCTCGTCAAAGCAACCGTGTATATCACCGACAATAAAGTCACGTCCCTGCAGGTTGACGGAAAATTTTTTTATGGCGGTATGATCCTGATGCACAAAGGCATTGTATCGCTTAGTCTTTCTTTAGCAAGCATTGCTTTGTTTGATTAAGTTGGTAAGGTAGTTTTATCAAGCTTAGAAATGAAGTTAACACCAAAAAATGCTGATTAAAAAAATAAACGCGAGAAAACGACTGCAACGGGTTTTGAATATTCGCTTTTTGGCTGTCTTGCTGGGTGTGTTTATCGCTGCCCCGGTTCAGGCGCAAGTGTTTAAGTGCGTTGATGAAGCAGGTGTTGTTACGTTTCAGGATCGTCATTGTTTAGATGCTGAAGTGGCTGTGGGTCATTCTACGGATAGCGAGACGAGCAAGCATTTTCTTTGGCAGGCCAGTGCAGGCAAGGGAACACTGTTTTTACTGGGTTCTATCCATTTTGGCACGCCACAAATGTACCCCCTGCCTATGGTGATGACATCTTCATTTGAGGTGTCTGACACGCTGGTGGTTGAAGCGGATATTAATAATGTCGATCAACTTCAATTGACTCAGTTATTAGCCAGCCAGGCGATGTACCTGGATGGCTCAAACTTGCGTCAGCATTTGTCAGATAAAACCTGGAATAAACTCGAACAGGTGGCTCAATCAATGGCTGTGCCGATTGAGTTGTTGAATATGCAGAAACCCTGGTTGGCCTCAATGACCCTGACCGTCCTGGCGTTAAAGCAGTTGGGGTTTTCTGAAGATAAAGGGATAGATGCTCACTTCCTCCGTTTGGCTAAGGGCAAAAAAAAGATTGTGGAGTTAGAGGGGCTGGTTTGGCAGTTATCACTATTTGATCAGCTGACATCAGAGGAGCAGGTGATGATGTTGGAAGAAAGCATGCGTGAAATGGATGCAGGCAAAGCCTTTTTCGATAAGATGCTGGGCTACTGGAAGGTGGGTGATGCCCAGGGTATACAGCGCATGTTTGATGAAGGGGTGATGGCTGAAGGGAGTGGTTCACGGTTAAATCAGGTGCTCATGTTGGACAGGAATAAAAGCATGACCGATAAGCTACATACACTGGCTGAAAAAGGTGGGCGCTATTTTGTTGTTGTGGGCGCCGGGCATCTGCCAGGCCGCCAGGGAATTGTTGAAATATTGCGGCGGCGAGGTTATCAAATTAATCAGCTTTAAGGTGATAGCTATCGGGTTGTGATTTAATTAAGATTAGAAATACGTGATGATTTAGGTGTGACTATGACAAATGTTAATGACGATATTGATGTGCCTGCCTGGGATGTTGCTCTGGCTAATTTAGTGAAAGAGGAATTTGGCAAAAAAAATATCCCCCTGACGTTGGCGGACTTTGACCATTTGGCCAAGGAGTACACCATCCGCCTGGATGACATTATGG
>JAJRWO010000111.1 GCA_024276775.1 Gammaproteobacteria bacterium
CAGACTTCAGGTGAACAGCGAGCTGGTACGCTTTCAGCGCCCCGACAGTCTCAGTGGCAAGCGTGCCTATGTCCAGCCGGCCCTCAGCCTGCCCTATCAAGGCACGGCAGGATTCATCAAGCCCAAGCTCAGCCTGAACCATAGCCAGTATCGACTTGATCCTGACAACAACAACCAAGGCATAAACAGCCTCAGCCGCACCGTGCCAATCAGCAGTGTTGACAGCGGCATCTATCTGGAAAGAAACAGCCGTATCGGCCAGACCCATTACTTGCAAACACTGGAACCCAGACTGTTCTACCTCTATGTGCCCTATCGCGACCAAAGCGATTTTCCACTGCTTGATACCTCGGAACTCAGCTTTAGCCAATCCCAGCTGTTCAGTGAAAACCGCTTTTCAGGGCCCGACCGTATCGGCGATGCCAACCAGATCACCCTGTCACTGAGCTCGCGCCTGCTACGGGCAAAAGACGGCAAGGAAATACTCTATGGCAGCATCGGCAAAATCGTATACCTGGATGAGCGCCAAGTTGGTCTGAATGGCAATAGCCTCAACCAGGATCGTCAGTCAGACATCCTTGCTGAGGCCCAGTTCAAACCCAATGACAGACTCAGTCTCAAGGCCAGGTTGATGTGGGACACTCGATACGACCTGATTACCGAACGCGATGTACGGTTGCAGTATCAGTCCGATAACAAACACATTGTCAACCTGAATTACCGCGACCGCGGCAACCGGATTACCGCCCCTGAATCATTAAAGCAAGAGATCGACATTTCACTACTGTGGCCTCTCACACCTCGCTGGAGTATGATGGCGCGACGCTATCATTCACTCCCCGACAACCGCACCATGGAAAAACTGGCCGGTTTTGAATACAACAGCTGTTGTTGGACTGTGCGTGCGATGCGCCGTGCCAACTTCGTCAAAGACAATGCAGCCCTTAACGCTCCCTTCGGAAACTTACGTTATAGCTGGTATGTCCAATTTGAATTAAAGGGGCTTACCAGCCTCGGCAAACGTATCGATGAACTCATGGAAGAGCAGATTTTAGGTTTTAACGCAGTCAAGTAAAGTTAGAGATAAGCATGATTAAACAAACATTCATCCTCACACTGATCGGCCTGTTAGCACTCCTCAGCGCGGCCACAATCAAGGCAGAGCCGGTACAAATTGACCGCATCATTGCCATCGTCAACAACGCAGCCATTAGCGCATCAGAACTTAACAATGAATTACAAAGCATCAAGCTGCAACTCAAGAGCAAACAGATGCCCCCCGACAATATATTGCGTGGCCAGGTGGCCGAACGCCTGATCATGAAACACCTGCTGCAACAACTGGGCAACAGTAACAACATCATCGTTGATGATGAAACTCTCAACCAGGCGCTCAACAGCATCGCCAAACAAAACAACATCAGCCTGGAACGCCTGAGCGCAGTACTGGAAGGCGATGGCATTGACTTCAACGCCTATCGTGAAAATATTCGTCACGAAATCCTAACGCAACGACTGCGCCAGCGTCACATCAATAACCGCATCAACATCACCGAAACCGAGGTAGATCAGTTTCTCGCACAACAAAAGACACTAGCCAATAGTACTGACGAATACCGGCTTGAACATATTCTCATCGGCCTGCCTGAAGCCCCTGTCGCCGATGACATCGACAAAGCCAAACAACATGGCGAAGAAGTGCTTCGCCTGCTGGCCGCCGGACAGGACTTCAGCCAGGTCGCCATGAGTCACTCCGATGGCCAAAACGCCCTGTCCGGCGGCGATCTTGGCTGGCGTAAGGCTGGCGAACTGCCCAGTCTGTTTGCCAAGGCCATCACCACCATGCAAGCCGGTGAAGCCAGCCCACTCATCCGCAGTCCCAGCGGTTTTCACATCATCAAAATCGCCGAACAACGCGGTGGTGAACGGCACATGGTGGCACAAACCCACGCCCGTCATATCCTGATTAAAACCAATGCAGTGGTGGATGATGACAGCGCCAGAACCCGACTGTGGGAACTCAAAAACAGACTGGAAAACGGTGACGACTTTGCCGTCTTGGCACGCGCGAATTCCGACGACAAAGGTTCTGCCGCCAAAGGGGGGGATTTATCCTGGAGCAGCCCCGGGCAAATGGTGCCCGCTTTTGAGGCAATGATAAATGAACTCGATATCAACATCATCAGCGAACCCTTCCAGACCCAATTTGGCTGGCACATTGTTGAAGTGCTGGAACGTCGCCAGCACGACGACACCGACAAATTTTATCGCAACCAGGCACGTAAACAACTGTTTGAACGCAAGGCCAGCGAAGAGGAAGAACGTTGGCTACGCCGATTGCGTGATGAGGCTTATGTAGAACTGCATCTTTAAAAAAATGAACAAAACTCACAGACTCGCCATCACCCCAGGTGAACCCGCCGGCATCGGTCCCGACCTGCTGCTGCAACTGGCACAACAGCCGCATACGGCCGAACTGGTGGCCGTAGCCGACCCACAATTGCTGCGACAACGCGCCGATATGCTGGGCCTGAAAATTGAGCTGCAAACATTTGAGCCCGCCCAAGCCGCACAGCCACATCAAGCCGGTTGCCTCAAGGTCATGGCGGTTAATGTGCAACAAGCCGTTGAATGCGGCCAGCTCAATCAAAGCAATGCCCGTTATGTCTTGGAAACCCTGCGCCAGGCCACCCTGGGCTGCATCAATAATCGTTTTGACGCCATCGTCACCGCACCCGTGCACAAAGGCATTATCAACCAGGCAGGCATAAAATTTAGCGGCCACACCGAGTTTCTGGCCGACCTCACCGACACCAAACAAGTGGTCATGATGCTGGCCACCCCTGGCCTGCGCGTTGCACTGGCCACCACCCACCTGCCCCTGCGTGAAATTGCCGATGCCATCACGCCCACCTTACTGGAAGATGTGATCCGCATCCTGCAGCACGACCTGAAATATAAATTTGGCATAGACAAACCCGTCATTTATGTCTGTGGCCTCAACCCCCATGCCGGTGAAGACGGCCATCTCGGCCATGAAGATGAAGCGATTGTCAAACCGGTTTTACGCCAACTAAAAAATGAAGGCATACCGCTCCACGGTCCGTTGCCCGCTGACACGCTGTTCATCCCCAAATACCTTGACCATGCCGACGCCGTACTGGCCATGTATCATGACCAGGGCCTGCCGGTGTTAAAACACAAAGGCTTTGGCAATGCCGTCAACATCACTCTTGGCCTGCCCATCATCCGCACCTCGGTGGATCACGGCACGGCTCTTGATTTTGCCGGCACAGGCAAGGGCAATACCGGCAGCCTTGAACTGGCCATCACAACCGCCATCGACATGGCCCAGCAGTGGAACAGACAATGAGCCCTTCACACCAAGGTCATCGCGCCCGTAAACGCTTCGGTCAAAATTTTCTTCATGATGAAAATATTATTCAACGCATCATTTATTCCGTCAACCCGAAAGCTGGCGACAATATTGTGGAAATCGGCCCCGGTCTGGGGGCGCTCACCGAACAATTATTTGAAGCCAGCAACAACATCAACGTCGTCGAG
>JAJRWO010000112.1 GCA_024276775.1 Gammaproteobacteria bacterium
AAGTTGTTATACTATAACATAACGATTTTTAGGGTTTACCAATTTAATGTTCAGATTATGGCTCAGCTTTGCCTGCTTTGTGATGTTTGCCACTACCGTTCAGGCAGATACTGTGCCGCGTGTTGTGGTTAGTATTGCACCGATTCATTCACTGGTGGCCGGGGTGATGGCGGGCGTAGCCGAGCCTGAGCTGTTAGTGAAAGGAAGCCGCTCACCGCATGGCTATATGCTTAAACCCTCCCAGGCGCGTAGTTTGCAAAGGGCGGATGTGATTGTCTGGGTGGGTGAAGGTGTGGAAGGGTTTTTGGTTCGGCCGTTGGCTAATGATGGAGCCTCTAAAACCATTATTAAATTAATCGATGGAAAGGGGATGCATTTGCTTGCTGCCCGCAAAGCTGGCGTGTGGCAGGCAGCTCAACAAGATCATATTCATCACCATGATGACATTGATGCTCACCTGTGGCTTGATCCTGCGAATGCCTTAACAATTGTCAGGCTGGTAGTAATTAAACTGAGTGAATTAGATTCACAAAACGCGGCAAGATATAAAGCCAATGGCAAGCGCCTACAGGCAAAACTGTTGGCTTTGGATGATCAACTCAAACAAAAATTAGCGTCCGTTGGTCAAATACCTTATCTGGTATTTCATGACGCCTATCATTATTTTGAACGTGCCTATGGTCTTAATTCTGTTGGTGCGATTTTGATTGATCTTGATCGCAAACCCGGTGCACGACGATTGAAACAGCTGCGCCATCGGGTTGAAAAGGTTAGTGCACGCTGCGTGTTTAGTGAACCACAGTTTCCAAGTAAGTTGATTCAAGTTGTTGCTGAAGATACGGGTTTGAAAACGGCCATGCTTGATCCAATGGGCATGGGGCTGGCACCGGCTGAAACACTTTATTTTGAGTTGATGCGAAACCTTGGACAGAGAGTATTTGAGTGTCTTGGGGATTGATCTTTAGTCGCTAAAATACGGCGTTTATTTCTATGAACAAAAAACCTTATGCCCAAGCCTGCGTTAAAAATGGGCCGCCTATCCTGGGTGTGTTACGACAAAGGCTGCCTGATCATGGTCGGGTGTTAGAGATCGCCAGTGGCACGGGCCAGCATGCCATCTATTTTGGCAAAGCCTTGCCGGGCATTGAGTGGCAAACCAGTGATCTTAAGGGAATGCATTCAGGTATGCAGCAATGGCTTGATGAGGCTAAACTAGGGAATGTATTGTCGCCGCTATTTTTGGATGTGATGGCAGATGTTTGGCCCGAAAAAAACTATGATGCTGTGTTCAGTGCTAACAGTGCCCACATTATGCCCACTGAGGCGGTAGAAAAAATGTTTTTTGGTGTTGCCAGGGTATTAGCTCAGGGCGGTCTTTTTTTTCTATATGGCCCGTTTATGTATGCTGGAAAACACAGTTCTGACAGTAATTATCTTTTTGATTGTTGGCTTAAATCAAATGACCCGCAGCGGGGGGTGCGTGATGTTGACTGGTTGAAAAAGATTGCCTTAACAGTGAATGTGCGTTTGTTGGAAGATGTGGAAATGCCTGCCAATAATCGGATGTTAGTTTGGTGTGTTGAACGGCGTTACGAATAGTGAAATGATGGACTCAATAAACAAACCCTCAGCCGCATGACTTCAGGCGAGAAACCTGCTGCACGGCGATTGAAGGCATTGCCAGAGGATGATTATGGAGAACACAAACGCCTTTTCAGATGATGAAGTCGCCCTAAAACAGATGTGCTTGGGCATCAAAAATATTTCCAGCTAAGTGACACAGTAAACTTGACATCCTCAAGTTTTAAATGTGAGAGGCGAAAGCCTCAACCTACTCGATATATTTTGAAAGTTCTGGGAACCTGTTTTAGTGGTGGTGGCCGTGTGCCATCTCATCCTTTGTTTGCGCCGTTAATGATAGTTTGTCACCATTATCGAAACTGAAGTTGAAGCGAACTTGCTCGCCTTTGGCAATGGGGTGAACGGGCTTGATGAGCATCAGGTGATAGCCGCCAGGTTCCAAAGCGAGTGTTTGGTGGCCCTTCAGGGATACAGGCTCAATTTTTTTCATGCGCATCATACCGTCATTTATAACGGACTGGTGTAGTTCCACCTGTTTGAATTGTGGGCTGTTGATATTGATAACGCGGATTGTCTTTGGGCTATGGTTGGTTATTGTCATATAAGCAGCCATGACCTTAGCTGATGGCGGTGCGGTGCGTACCCAGGCGTCCTTAATTGTGATTGTTGATTCTGCATGGGCAATTGAAAATGAGGCAAGACTAATGGCAAAAGTCGCTTGAATATAACGCTTAAGCATGGTTAGTTTCCGTAGTAATGACTGAGTTTGGTGATAGCATCGGCGACTTTATCAACACTATGGGGAGGCAGAATATGGGCGCGAAGGCGTGCTTGTGGGTCAATCACAAGAATGGCCGCGTAGTGATTAATAAGATAATCATCAGCGCGGGTGTCACCTTCGAAATCATAAATAATGCCCAAAGCCTCAGTGAGTTTATCGATGTTCTTTTTATCACCGGTGAGGCCAATAAAATCAGGATTCAAAAATTCCATATACTCTTTTAGGGTGTCACTGGTATCGCGTTTTGGATCAAGCGATACAAAAATATAGCGAAAATTCTGCTCTGTCAGGCGTTTTTCTACCTGCTTCATCGTCGTTAACGTGGTTGGACAGATGTCTGGGCAGTTGGTAAAACCAAAGAACATCAGGTTCCAATTGCCTTTTAGCTTGCTCATAGGAAAGGCTTGTTTATGCTGGTCTAGCAGAGTAACCGCAGGCACTGCAATGGCCGGCGACATGACTGGAATCCCTGCGCTGCTTTCGAACTCAAATGGTACCGGTTCGGTTTGTTGAAATAAAAACATCGTCAGGATAACAATAAGCAAGAGTGCTAGAGAGATGATTAGTATTTTGAATTTTTTAAACATATGGCAAGTGTATCACGCAGTGATTTCTCCCCCAATACTCACACTTCTGGTGCCAGGGGGCGTTTTTAATGACCTGAGTGAGCGTGATTATGGCTTATTTTCCAGCTTGGGTCGGAGTGAAAAACCTTGATGGTGTTTTGCAAGCACGCTGTTTTCTGATGGGGAAGCATAGAAAGCCCTATCACTCTTAGGGTTAAATCGATCGACAAACCTTTTTGCACCTTCTTCCGAATGTGGCACGTCTGCATGCAAAGACAGGTTCTAAAACATGACAAACCAGTCCTTTCGGTAACGCGTTATCAATGTGCTCTAGCAAGCCCTGCTTAGCCCATGTTTCAGGGGTAAGGCCGCTAAGGAATGGAAATTATATGACAGAAGTGAACCCCATCTCTGACACAATAAAAGCCCTTTGAAACGTAATGAGCCTGTCGATGGTTTTGGCGGAGGTTATTTAATGTAATTTAGCTTAATTTAGTCTCAGAACTAACTGATTATGAAAGATTTTATTTGCGTTCATATCTTGACCTAGTTACAGTAGGGTTTGAGGCTAGGGCTGAGAAAAAGTATAATGTCAGTTCGCTACAGGGGGGTTCCAGAATTAAAGCGAATAAAGGAAATTGGCGTGAATTTGTACTACCGGGTGTTCATTCACTTGCGGGGTATGGTTGAGTTTCCTCAGTCGCTTCTTACTCATAGCAGGGCTATTGTAAGCATTTACTTTCGTTTGGATCTGTTGACAGGATTGCCTAGGTAACGGACTAAGTGCGTAAAGCACTGATAATTTAAGTTTTTTGGGGTTGTATAAATGGGATATGAGCGCAACTAAATGAAATCAATAAACTTGCGTTTGTGGGTGGTTTTTCATGATTTGATTATGGTGTTGGCCAGCTGGCTGACGGCATTTTTGGTCAGTCAGAGCTTCTCGATTACAGAGGAGCAGTGGCTTGTCTTTATCAGCGCACTTCCATTCGTCATCACTGCCCAAGGCTTGGTACTTCGTGCCGCAGGGCTTTACCGTGGTCTTTGGCGTTTTGCCAGTATTCATGATCTTTGGAATATAATCCATGCGGCTTTTTTTGGTACGCTTGTGGTTATGTTGGTGCTGTTTTTCTTTAATCGTGTTGAGGGTATTTCTCGGCTCACGCTAGCGCTTTACCCGCTATTTTTAATGTTTTACCTCGGTGGGCCCAGGCTTCTGTATAGGATGTGGAAAGATTACGGCTTAAAGAATCAGATTAGTCATAATGCACAGCGTGTTTTGATCCTGGGAGCCGGGCATTCAGGTGAAATGCTTGTGCGTGACATGCGCCGTGAAGGCGTTTGCCAACCGATTGGTTTTCTTGATGATAATCCTCGCCTAAAAGGTGTAAAAGTACACGGACTGCCTGTGCATGGCCCAATAGATAGTCTGGCCAATTTATTAGAGAACATAGGCATTGATATTGTGATTATTGCGATGCCTTCAGCGTCAAACTCTCAGATGAGACGTATCGTTGAATTATGTGAAGAGGCAAAAGTCTCTTTCAGAACCTTACCTCGGTTGCAGGATTTGGTCTCTGGTCATGCCTCTGTTAACGAACTTCGCGAAGTGGCAATCGATGATCTTCTAGGCCGTGACCCTGTTAAACTTAACTGGAAAAGCATTAGCGATGGTTTAGCCGGCAAAGTGGTTCTTATTAGCGGTGGCGGCGGCTCTATTGGCTCTGAATTGTGTCGTCAGGTAGCCAAACTTGGGCCATCAAAGCTGGTTATTATTGAGCGTTCTGAATTTAACCTCTATCAGATTGGGTTTGAATTAAAGCAAAGTTTTCCCAATTTACACCTTGAAACATGTTTGGTAGATGTCTGTGAGCAGGTGGCTGTTGAGTATGTTTTTAATACCTATAAGCCTGATGTTATCTTTCATGCTGCGGCTTATAAACATGTGCCCATGCTTGAGGAACAAGCGCGTGAAGCGGTAAAAAATAATATTCTTGGCACCCGAACCATTGCCTTAGCGGCAGATAAATATAAGTCTGGAATTTTTGTGCTTGTCTCAAGCGATAAGGCGGTTAATCCCGCTAATGTTATGGGAGCCACCAAGCGAACGGCAGAGATTTTTTGTCAATCGCTCGGACAAAAATCAAGCACACGTTTCATCACTGTAAGGTTCGGTAATGTACTAGGGTCTGCCGGCAGTGTGGTGCCTCTATTTCGTACTCAAATTGAGGCAGGAGGGCCGGTTACCGTGACTCATCCTGAAATAAGCCGTTTTTTTATGACCATTCCTGAAGCCAGTCAACTCATCATTCAAGC
>JAJRWO010000001.1 GCA_024276775.1 Gammaproteobacteria bacterium
AACCCGCCGGTGATCAAGGTGGAGTGCATCAGGTAGTAAAGTGATGCGGCCATGGATTCCACTGATAACAGCCCCACACCAGCGATCAGGGTACCCACCGATACCACCACCAGATATGCCACTTGTTTACGCAGGCAGCGCGATGCCAGTACACCAAAAGCTCCCAGAGCCAGTGTCACCAGTCCTAACGGTAACAACCAGGGTTGTGCCAGATTGCTCAATACCCCGGCTTCGACACCAAACACCAGCATGAAGATGCGAATAATCGAATAAACGCCGACCTTGGTCATAATTGCAAACAGGGCTGCCACGGGTGCCGATGCTACACCATAGGCATTGGGTAGCCAGAAATAGAGCGGCAACAGCGCTGCCTTCAAACCAAACACCACCATTAACAGTAGTGCCGAAATATGGATCAGTCGCAATTGTTCAGGATCTGCCTGGGCAACCTTGACGGCCAGGTCAGCCATGTTAAGAGTACCAAGCATGCCGTAAAGGGTGCCCACCGCAATCAAAAACAACCCGGAGCCTGCAAGATTGAGAATAACGTAATGCAACCCGGCACGACTGCGCAGTGGCCCACCACCGTGTAGCAATAAACCGTAGGAGGCGATCAGCAGGATTTCAAAAAAGACGAACAGGTTAAATAGATCCCCGGTGAGGAAGGCACCATTGAGGCCCATCAACTGCATGTGGAACAATACATGAAAATGACGACCGTCCCGGTCTTGCCCATTGCAGGCGTATAACAGGCTGAACAATGCCAGCACCGAGGTCAGCAATACCATCAAGGCGCTCAACCGGTCCAGGACCAGCACAATGCCAAACGGTGCGGCCCAGTTTCCCAGTGCATAGACCTGATAATCCCCCGACAGGGTGGCATTTAGCAAAACACCGGCAATCAGCACCAGACCCAGCATGGCCAGCAGGCTGATACCTCGCTCCACTACTTGCCCCATGCGGGCGGTCAGCAACATCAGAATCGCTGCTACCATGGGCAGTAACACGGGCATAATCAACCAATGGTTCATCATTTGCCTGCCTTCCCGTCTACATGATCATTACCCAGATCACCGAAGGCGCGAATCGCCAGCACCACCAGAAAGGCGGTCATACCAAAACCAATCACAATTGCGGTCAATACCAGTGCCTGTGGTAACGGGTCGGCATAGGCTGCTGCATCAGGCGAGATTAGGGCGGCGGCATTGCTGACCAATCGTCCCGACGCAAACAGGAACAAGTTAACCCCATAAGAGAGCAGGGTCAGGCCGAGTACCACATCCATGGTGCGCGCCCGCAACATCAGATAAATCCCGCAGGCAACCAGAAAACCAATTGCCGTCGAAATCAGAACTTCCATCAACGACTCTCTCCTTTATCAGGTACCGGTGGCGGTGCCAGTGGCCCGCTTAACTTGCCGAGTTCGGCAAGGATCACCATGGTGATGCCTACCACCGTTAAAAACACCCCCAGATCAAAAACCATTGCACTTGCCACCTCAAACTTGCCCACCACCGGCCAATACAGGTAGGTGAAGGTGGTGGTCATAAATGGATAACCCACGACCCAGCTGGCCACACCGGTCAACAAAGACAAAATCAGGCCGATGGCAATGACCTTGAAGTAATTGATACGCAGCCGTGCCTGCGTCCACTCGACACCGCTGGCTAGATATTGCAACACCAATGCAATGCCCACCACCAGTCCCGCAATAAAGCCCCCCCCCGGTGCATTGTGTCCCCGCAGCATCAGATAGAGTGCCACCATCAGCGCCAGCGGTAACAGCGGTCGGGAAACCACTTCCAGCAACAACGGCGGTTTGGCGGATGCCCAGCCATAACGGCCTGGATCATTGGGTTTGATCACCAGATTTTGTAATAGTGCATGAATGCCAATGGCGGCAATCGCCAGCACGGTGATTTCGCCGAAGGTATCAAAGCCACGGAAATCCACCAGAATCACATTCACTACATTGCTGCCACCACCACCGGGCACGCTTTGCTCCAGATAAAAACCGGAAAGGGTTTCAAATGGCGAGGTCAAGACGGCCCAGGTCAAGCCAGCCACGCCAATGCCTGCTCCCCCTGCCAGCGCCGCATCCCGCCAGCGCCGGGCGTTGCCGGAATCAACCTTCGCTTCCTGGGGCATAAAGTGCAGGGCAAGCAGTAGCAGAATAATAGTGACCACTTCCACCGAGAGCTGGGTCAGTGCCAGATCAGGTGCAGAAAAATAAACAAACAGTAGCGAGAGACACAAGCCCACTACACCGAGCATCACCAGTGCTGGCAGGCGATGGCGATGCAGAAGCACGGTTCCAACCCCGGCCAGAATCAATCCGGTCAATATCGCAATTGCCACTCCGTTGACGGGAATGGCGGACTCCGACATCGAGAAGTTGATCGCGCCATGCTGCGCCGCTGCATAAAGGCCCACGGTTATTGCTGCCCCCACCAGAAGCGCCATATAACGCTGCAAGGAGCCGTTTTCCAACAAATGGGTCAGCCAGCGGGAAACATCCAGCAAGCCTCGAATCATCTTGTCAAAAATCTGTTTGGCACCAAAATCACCCGGCAGCAAACGCGCATGCAAGGCAAACAGATAATGACGCGACAGATAGAACAGAACGCCCCCCACCAGAGCGACAAAACTCATCATCAGGGCGAAATTAAAGCCATGCCAAATGGCCAGACTGTACTCAGGCAAGGGCGCTTGCAACACCCCGGCAGCTGCTGTGGCCAGTAACGGGCCAACCGTAAAGGCAGGAAATACTCCCACCAGCAGACACAGGGTCACCAATACCTCAACGGGTATTTTCATCCAGCGGGGAGGCTCATGTGGCACTTTGGGCAGATTTTTGGGCTCACCGTTGAAAAACACATCGTGAATAAAACGCAGCGAATAGGCCACCGCAAACACCCCCCCCAGCGTCGCTAGCGCAGGAATCAGCCATGCCCAGTCGTCAAAACGCTGCAACGCCAGGGTCTCAACAAAGAACATTTCCTTACTGAGAAAGCCGTTAAGCAACGGTACACCAGCCATGGCCGCCGCCGCCACCATCGCCAGCATCGCCGTATAAGGCATGTATTTGAATAAGCCATTGAGACGGCGCATATCCCGCGTTCCCGCTTCATGGTCAATAATGCCCGCTGCCATAAACAGCGAAGCTTTGAAGGTGGCGTGATTGATAATGTGAAACACCCCGGCAACCGCCGCCAGCGGTGTGCCGAAACCAAATAACAGGGTGATCAACCCCAGCTGGCTAATGGTCGAGTAGGCCAGCAGCCCCTTTAGGTCATGTCGAAACAGCGCAACATAGGCGGCAAACACCAACGTCACCAAGCCGGTGGTGGTCACCAGATAAAACCATAAATCACCGCCGGACAACGCCGGGTGCATACGCGCTAACAGAAAAACCCCGGCTTTCACCATGGTGGCCGAATGCAGATAGGCACTGACCGGCGTGGGTGCCGCCATGGCATGAGGCAACCAGAAGTGGAAGGGGAATTGTGCTGACTTGGTAAACGCTCCCAGTAGGATCAGCACCAAAGCGGGCGCGAACAGATCATGGTTTTGAATCAAATCAGCCGAGGCCAGCACCACTGACAATTCATAACTGCCAACAATTTCGCCCAGCAACAGAATGCCTGCCAGCAAACAGAGGCCACCGCCACCGGTTACCGCCAGCGCGATACGCGCCCCCTGACGGGCATCGGTACGATGCCGCCAAAAACTGACCAGCAAAAATGACGTCAGGCTGGTTAGCTCCCAGAAGATCAGCAGTAAAATCAGGTTTTCTGACAACACCACGCCCAGCATTGCCCCCATGAAGAGCATCATGAAGGTAAAAAATTTGGACATGGAATCTTTTGGTGACAGGTAATACGTGGCGTAGAGAATCACCAGCAGGCCAATGCCGAGAATCAATAGAGCGAACAACAGGCCCAGCCCATCGAGACGGAAAGAGAAATAGAGGCCGAAATCCGCCATCCAGGCCCAACTGCTCACCAGCACCTCGCCAGCAAACACCTGCGGCGCAAGGCTCAACAACAAGCCCAGTGCGGTGGCCGTCAATGCTGCGGCCATCAATGCTGCAGCCATGCGGCCACGAGTACCTGCCACGGGCACCAGCAAGGCACCCAGCAAAGGAATCAGAACAATCAGTAAAAGGGTCATGTGATAACAGGTTTACCTGATTACGAGGTGAAGCTCAGCCATGAGAAAATCCTTTAAGTCTGGCCAATAAGCTCAGCGGGTTGCGATGCTCTGTTTGAGTACATCTGTCTGAAATAACGAATATTTTGGCCATTTTCAGCCGTTTGTATGATCATTTGTATTGAATGCTGGGCATGATACACCATAGAGAGTATTTTTTTTCATATTCTTATGATATTGAATACGTCAACCCGGCCCGCCGATAATGACGTTGATTTTATGTATGAATATTCACTGCATGGTCTATGTAAAAAGAATATGCCATTAACATCATATAGTTATTCGATTATTCTTTTAAAGTTTCGACAGAGCGAACCGATAGATCATTTCAAGGGGGGGCTGTATTTATTGTTAATACTGCTTATTGGGCTATTTTTACATGCCCACTGTCATGCGGAGGAATCAATATG
>JAJRWO010000113.1 GCA_024276775.1 Gammaproteobacteria bacterium
ATAGTCGAATTCGTAAAGCCATGGCACTGTCGTTGGACCGGGAATTGATGGCTGACAAAATCTGGAACGGCCTGACAGTAGCGGGAACCTATGATTTCCCCGGATATGGTGAATATTACCAAAATCGGGCCGCTCTGCCGTTTGATCCTGAAGAGGCAAAGCGCTTGATGGCTGACGCCGGTTACAATGGCGAAGAAATTCACCTTCGCGTTGTCAGTGGCTGGTATGTCAACATGGATCGCGCAATGGCAGTCGCGACTGAAATGTGGAAAGAAGTTGGCCTGAATGTCAGGGTCGAGTTTATCGAAAACTGGGGCCAGATGGGTGAAGAAGGCGACGGTTATGCCTCTTCTGACAACATGTGGATGACAGATCCCGCTGGTGGCTTGTGGTTCAGCTGGGGCCGTGAAGGCGGACACCGTCTGAACGATTGGCCTGAAAAGGGCGTCCCGCCAGCTGCGGTCCAGGCGTTTGGTACTGCGATTGAGCAGGGCTCAGATTTTGCCACCCGCGAGGCAGCTTACATTTCTCTGTTGGATTATTGGGAAGAAGAAGTGCCATCAATTATTTTGTATCGCCCGGTTGAAGCCTATGGTGTACGCAAAGATCTGGATTGGACTCCTTACACGTTCTTCTGGATGGACTTCCGTGCCAACAACATCACTGACAATATGTAGTCGATGTTGACTTAAAAATTGAGTGGGCCGATTGCCTGGCAGTTGGCCCACTCAACTACTGAATAGAGCACGCCATCTAATATTATAAGAGTGTAGAATGACCCGTTATATTCTCATAAAAATTCTGCGAAGTCTGTTCACACTGTGGATTGTGGTCACGGCGGTTTTCTTTGTTCTGCGCGCCTCTGGTGATCCGCTTTACAGCGTTTTTTCCCTTGGCACACCTGAAGCGACACTTGATGTTTTCCGGGTGAAATGGGGCATCGATAAATCGATGTTCGAACAATATATAATTTATTTCGGTGATATTCTGAGGGGCGATTTTGGCACTTCATTCTTTGATGGTCGCCAGGCCTGGGATATCGTCATGGAGCGGATACCAAAAACGCTGCTGCTTGGCGGCACAACCTTTAGCCTTAGTGTCATTATAGGTGTGGCACTTGGCGCGGTCGCCGCTCTTAATCACGGCACGTTCTGGGACCGGGGCATAATGACAGCATCGGTGGCCTCGTTTTCTATGCCGAGCTATTTTCTGGCGCTGCTGTTGATTTTATTTTTTTCGCTGTACCTGCGTTGGCTGCCAACGGCTGGTGCCAGCACCTGGTGGCACCTGATCCTGCCCTCAGTAACGCTGGGTTTAACGCTTTCAGGCTCAATTGCGCGCTTTACCCGCTCGGCTATGTTGGAGGTGTTACGCCAGCCCTATATGCGAACGGCACGCGCCAAAGGTGCACCGCGAAGACGTCAGGTTATTTGGCACGCACTGCCCAATGCCGCTATCCCGACAGTGACTGTCATTGGTTTCCAGCTGGGCTGGCTAATTGGTGGTTCGGTGGTAATCGAGACGGTTTTTTCCTGGCCCGGTGCCGGGCGACTGTTCATCACGGCGGTCGGGGTGCGTGATTTTGCGGTGGTGCAGTTGTTTATTCTGATGGTTGCCTCAACGGTGATCACCGCCAATCTCCTGGTCGATATTCTTTATGGTTATCTGGACCCAAGGATCAGCGTTACGGGTGATTCAAAATGAGGCCGGACGCATGAGTTTACAACATGAAACTACACCAGCAACCGGGCAGATGACACCGACCCGGCAGCCCTCGCTGATCAAGCGATGGGGGCTGAGCGGCGAGTGGCTGGTGAGCTCTGCACTGATCTATATCGGCTTTGTTCTGTTTGTCGCGGTATTCGGGTTTTTATTCCAGCCCTATCCACACACCCAGACAGACTTGTTCAAC
Organism: Gammaproteobacteria bacterium; assembly: GCA_024276775.1. Taxonomy (GTDB): domain Bacteria; phylum Pseudomonadota; class Gammaproteobacteria; order Tenderiales; family Tenderiaceae; genus Tenderia. The sequence continues at coordinate 1,913 of JAJRWO010000113.1, forward strand.
CAGCTTGCGCCGCCGGTTTTTATGGGTGGTTCCTGGACCAATATTTTAGGCACGGATAATCTGGGCCGTGATGTTTTAAGCCGGTTGATCAAAGGTGTGCAGCTCAGTGTGCTGATCGGTGTGATTGGTACCGCCATTGGCGCAGTTCTGGGCAGCTTTTTAGGCATTGTTGCGGCGCATTTTCGTGGCTGGATCGAAGAAGTGCTGATGATGCTGGTTGATGTTCAGGTCTCCCTGCCGTTCATCATCTTCGCCCTTGCGGTGCTGGCCTTTGTCGGCAATTCCCTGACCATTCTTATTATTGTTGTTGGTATCGACGGCTGGGAACGATACGCACGCCTTTCGCGCTCGATGGTGCTCAGCGCTAATCAAAAGGATTATGTGCTGGCGGTGCGATCGTTGGGCTTAAGCAATTTTAAAATTTACCATCGTCACGTACTACCCAATATCATGGGCACCCTGATCGTACAGGCCACTATCAATCTGCCTGGTGTTATTCTTCTTGAATCCACACTTAGCTTCCTTGGTCTGGGGGTGCAGGAGCCGATGACCAGCCTGGGGCAAATTCTTGGTGTGGGGCGCGATTATCTGATTCTGGCACCCTGGATCGCAGTGGCTCCGGGCATGGTGATTTTCTTTTTGACCCTGTCGATAGCCATAGTCGGCGACTGGCTACGCGACCGTTTGGATCCGACATTGAAATGAGCAATGCAACAACATCACAGTCATCAGAAGCGCAAGTGGCGACCGACACGCCACTGTTTGAAATCCGCGACCTGTCGGTGGTTTTTGATACGCCCGACGGCACGGTACAGGTTGTTGACAGCGTTGACCTGAAGGTAAGTGCCGGACGTACGCTGGGTTTGGTGGGCGAAAGTGGCAGTGGTAAAAGTGTTACCTGCCTGGCGGCGTTGGGTCTTTTGGCGGCGCGCGGGCGTGTGACCAGCGGGCAGGTTATGTTCAACGGCCGCGATCTGTTGAAAATCAGCGAAGAAGAAATGGCAAAGCTGCGCGGCTGCGAGGTCGCAATGGTGTTTCAGGACCCTATGGTCTCGCTTAATCCGGTGAAAACCATTGGCTGGCAAATCTCGGAATCTCTGTGTTTGCACCAGGGTCTTTCACAAGGTGGTGCAAAGAAACGCGCCATTGAGCTTCTGGATATGGTGGGCATTCCCAATTCCAAGAACCGCTATGGTGAATATCCGCACCAGTTTTCCGGCGGTATGAGTCAGCGCGCCATGATTGCAATGGCCATTGCCTGTCAGCCCAAACTTCTGATCGCTGATGAACCTACCACGGCGCTGGATGTGACCATTCAGGCGCAAATTCTGGAGCTTCTTTCGGACCTGAAGAAAGAGCTGGATATGGCGCTGATCCTTATTACTCATGATCTTGGGGTGATTGCCGAGGCCGCTGATGATGTGGCGGTGATGTATGCGGGGCGCGTAGTTGAAGAGGCTCCGGTGCTCGAGCTGTTTGACGCGCCGCTGCATCAATACACGCTGGGATTGCTCAGTTCATTGCCGCGTATTGATCGGACCGTGGAGCGTTTGAGCGCTATTGAAGGGGCAGCACCCCCACCACAGGAATTTGTAACCGGTTGCCGTTTTGAGGCGCGGTGCGGCCATTGCGATGATACCTGCTCCGGGACCCGGCCCCCATTCACAAAAATAAGTGCTACCCGCCGGGTGGCCTGTATGCACCCGGTGAAATCAACATGAAAAAAGCCATAGATACCAATACAAAGGCTGTGAAACCCGAAATCCTGATGGAAGTACGTGACTTGGTGCGCCATTTTATTGGGCCGCGCACGTCATTTTTCGGAAAGCGCAAAATCGCCCATGCGATCAACGGGGTATCATTTGACCTTTATGCCGGTGAAACTTTGGGACTGGTGGGGGAAAGTGGCTGTGGAAAATCCACCACTGGCCAGCTGATTTTAAATCTGATGGAGCCGACATCTGGCTCCGTGACCTTTCTTGGCAAAGACATTACCACGCTGAACAAGCAGGAATGGCGTAGTATGCGCCGCGAGATGCAACTGGTGTTTCAAAATCCGCTTGGGGCCCTTAACCCGCGCCTGACCATTGGATCGCAGATCCGTGAGCCGCTGGATATCCATAATATTGGCGATGCGGACGAACGCAACGCCATCGTTTTGGAGATGTTTGAGGCGGTGAGTCTGCCGCCGCATCTATTGGAGCGATATCCGCACCAATTGTCCGGAGGTCAGCAACAACGAGTGGTGATTGCCCGTGCGCTGATTATCAGCCCAAAACTTGTGGTTTGTGACGAAAGCGTTTCGGCGCTGGATGTGTCGGTGCAGGCTCAGGTTGTCAACCTGCTGGTAGATTTGCAAAAGAAACTCGGGCTGACATATCTGTTCATCACCCATGATCTTAGCGTTGTGCGCCACATATCAAATCGCATCGCAGTGATGTATCTGGGGCGCATTGTTGAACTTGCCGATAGTGAAACATTGCTGGAAAATCCGCTGCATCCCTATACGCGTGCACTGATCTCGGCGGTGCCAGTGCCCGACCCTCGGGCGCGGGCCTCGCGAGCAACAATTAAGGGAGAACCCCCCAATCCGTTCAACCCGCCATCAGGATGTGCCTTTAACGCCCGCTGCCCCCACGCCGATGATAAATGCCGGACAGTGCTGCCAGATTTTAGGGAATTGGCGGAAAAACACATGGTGGCATGCCATCATGCTGAAGCATTGGTGGGTAATCAAAAGCCAAATTTGAGTTGATCAATGAAAGCTGTCACTTACAATATCCAGTTCGGGCTTGGCAAAGATGCTCGCAATGACCTGCAAAGAATTGCTGGTGCTGTTGAGGGGGCCGACATAATCGCGCTGCAAGAGGTGGAGCGGAACTGGGAACGCAGCGGTAATGTTGACCAACCAGAAAAACTGGCCAGCTACTTGCCCGATTTTTATTGGGTTTATGGCCCCTATTTTGACGTCGATGCCAGTCGCAAAAATCCCGATGGAACAATTGCTAATGCCAGAAGACAATTCGGCAATATGGTTTTGTCAAAAACCCCGATCCTGTCAACCCGGCTATTTCCACTGCCTAAATCCGCCACCTTAAAACAGCGAAATATGGCTGTGGGCATGCTTGAAACTGTAGTTTGTCGGGGCGGGGGCAAGGCGCTGCGGATATATAATACCCACCTATCAGCCAGGTCTCAAAAAGACAGGTTAAACCAAATCCAGAGAATGCGCGACACCATCGCCTGTGCGCCATCAGAAGGCAGCGCCTGGACTGGAAGCAGCACAGACCCCCTGTGGCGTGAGGATAGTTGCGCTCTGCCAATGCCAGAAGAATTTGTATTGCTTGGGGATTTTAATCATGGGCCTGATGACTCTGAATACAATCACCTGATTAAATCTGAGGGCAATGATTACGACTTGTTCGATTGCTGGACACTAACAGGTAATACACCGGAAAAAGGCGAGACATATTTTCCGGTTGCGGACCCACGAAATGGTAGCCGCATAGATTTTGCATTTGTCGATCAACGCTTAAAAAAAAAGATCAAAAATACCTGGGTCGATAGTGACGCACAGGGGTCTGACCACCAACCATTCTGGATAACGATTGATGATGTCTGATAACGCCATAA
>JAJRWO010000114.1 GCA_024276775.1 Gammaproteobacteria bacterium
GGTGGTGTGCCAGATATAACCATTGCCACGGTTTTGATGGATACAATCGACAATGGCCTTCACCGCATAGATTTGGTACGGGCGCATAATCATCAGTTTTTGCTCGCTGGCCACCAAAACCATATAGCGGCTGATCATTTTCCCCAGTGTACATTTGGCAAGAAAATGGTCGGCAAAGTCGTGCAGGTGGTGAATTTTTTTGTTGTCTTCCCCGGCAAGCTCATAAACAGGTAAAAAGCGTTCGTCGGCGTTAAAGCTAAAATGTTGATTGTGGTTGTTGGCAAAATAGCGCGTATTGCGTTCATTGCTGACGATAAACAACTGCATAAAGCACAACAGTGTATTGGTGTAGCCATTGCCGGGATCGTTTTTGTATTCAACAATTTGCTCCATGGCGCGGCGTGGGGTCACTTCCAGCGTTTTGAGTTCTATTTGCACCACGGGAACGCCATTGATCAGCAAAATCACATCGTAACGGTGATGGCTGTTGTCGGTGTTGATGCGTAGCTGGTTGATGATTTCAAATTCGTTTTTGCACCAGTCTTTGAGATTGACCAGTGTGTATTGCAGTGGCGTGTCGTCTTCGCGTTTAAAGGTATTGCGTTCGCGCAGGGTTTTGGCAGCGGTGAAGACATCGGCATTGACGATTTCATCGCGCAGGCGGGCAAATTCTGAATCGGTTAGATTGACGCGGTTGAGCGCCTGGAATTTCTCACGGAAGTTTTGCTCAAGGGCTGCTCTGTCACGAATATCTTCGCGATAGGTATATTTGAGATCTTTTAGCTTATTGATCAGGCCTGTTTCGATCTGATTTTCTTTTGTCATTTATTCGCACCCTTGCTCTTCTATCCAGCACTCGATATCTTCCGCCTTAAACCGCCAACTTCCCCCGACCTTGAAGCCGGGTAATTTGCCTTCAGCGGCGAGTTTATAAGCCGTTTTTTCAGCGAGCTTCAGGTAGGCTGCGACCTCTTTTAAGGTCAATATTCGATCTGTCATGACGTGTTAGTCAATCCCGACGATTTGGATTTATCCTGACACAGGATTGCTTTTGTTATGCCTACATTCTACTATTGTACGCAATTATTGTACGTTAAGTTAAGGTGTATACCCACATGATAGATGTCAGCATAAGCGAATTCAGAGCTAACCTATTGAAATATCTTAAAATAGTTCAAAAAGGCGAGCAGCTTAATGTCTTTTCGAAAGGCACCCCCTTAGCCACTTTAACCCCACCCATTAGCCAACATAACACTTCCAGAGCCAAATTGAAGAAATTGGCCAAGACCGCGATTGTTAATGACGTACTTTCTCCGATAGAGGATAACTGGGAGGCCATGAAATGATACTGCTCGATACATGTGCAATTATTTGGACCGCCTTGGCGCCAAGCAAACTCACTCCTAAAGCTAAAAAAGAAATTAAGCGCTGTGAGAATGAATTAGTTATTTGTAATATTTCCATTTGGGAAATTTCTATGCTTATTAACAGAAAGCGCCTTATTGTTGATGATACAGCTTCGGGGTTTATCAATTTATTGATTCAATCTCAAAACTACCAGATACAACAGATAACGCCAGAAATTGCTGAGCTATCGGTTAATTTTGGCTCCGAGATAAATAATGATCCGGCTGATAGACTTATCGCCGCCACTTCAATTTTAAAAAATATGCCCATCATCACAGCTGACAAAAACCTCAGAAATGCGACGATGCTTGAAACTATTTGGTAGAGGCATATAAGTATTGTGCCCCCTTATTTACTTATTTAAAATTGGCATTCGCCGTCTCGAAGTACACTCAACAGCGACATTTTGTATTGACGGCAAGACGCTCGACAAAATTCGCGAAAAACCACGGCACATACTTTTAATCCGCCTTGGTCTCTTTTTTATCATCAATCTCACTAATTTTGGTCTCACAGATCTGGCTCATCTGCAATCGATTTGCTTTGACAAAAGTCATAATATATTCAAAAGCAGAGGGGTTGGTTTCTTTAACTGAATTTTCCACTAGCAGGCATTTTTCACCATTCACCATGCTTGGGCGCACATCGTTTGAATAGTGAAGGCGATTATCCTTACCAAATGTGGCCATGGTGGTTGAAATCCGTTCAATCCAATCACTGGGACGAAACTTACGGCCATCTTCGGTAATACTCCTGATGACCAGTTTACAGCCTGCTGTCAATTCCATTGTATGATTTACCTGCATGGGACATGTTTGACTACGACATCAGAACACCCCTATTTTAAAGATCTTATTAAGGTATTGCTACCAAAAACATCGGCAAACCACCAAAATTCATGAGCGGCATTATACATTGAAGCCAACTTTATTCAGAAATATATTATATTTGCATAATTAAGCTGGAATTATTCGTTATATACTCGTCCATTTTCAATATAATTTTAATGACCACGACCCATGGGAGGGCTTATGAGCCTCGAAAATATCGACTCTATACTCCACGAAGGACGCTTATTCCAGCCTCCAGCGGAATTTGTTAAAAATGCGTCAATCAACTCTTTAGAAAATTTGCAAAACTTGCACAGGCAAGCCGAGCAAGACTATGAAGGCTTTTGGGCCAAACTTGGCCACGATGAAATCAGTTGGCACAGCCCTTTCACCCATGTCCTTGATGACAGCAAAGCCCCCCATTACCAGTGGTTCAATGATGGCAAAATCAACGTTTCATATAATTGTCTGGATCGTCACTTGGAAAGCCGTGGCGATAACAATGCCATCATTTTTGAAGGTGAAAAAGGTGATATCAAGACCCTGACTTATCGTGAGTTGCATTCCCAGGTGTGTTGTTTCGCTAACGCCATGAAGGCCAAGGGAGTTGGCAAAGGCGATCGTGTTGTCATCTATATGCCAATGACGCCAGAGGCTGTGATAGCGATGCAGGCTTGTGCCCGTATTGGCGCAACACACTCGGTTGTCTTTGGTGGCTTTTCAGCAGAATCACTCAAAGATCGCATCGAAGATGCCGGTGCCAAGATGCTTATCACCGCCGATGGTGGCCACCGTGGAGGCAAAATTATTGAGTTAAAACAGACTGTTGACAAGGCACTTGCCGGCGGCTGCGCCAGCATTGAAAATATCATTATCTACAAACGAACTGGCCACGCTATCGATTTTAATCCAGATAAAGATATCTGGTGGCATGATGCGATTAAAGGCATGGATAATAACTACGAACCAGAATGGGTCGAAGCCGAGCACCCTCTATTTTTGCTCTATACCTCAGGCTCGACAGGCAAACCCAAGGGTATCCAACACTCAAGTGCCGGTTATCTATTGGGTGCCATTCTGACAATGAGGTGGGTCTTCGATATCAAGGATGATGATATCTATTGGTGTACCGCCGATGTTGGCTGGATTACTGGTCACACCTATGTCGCCTATGGCCCACTGGCAGTAGGTTCTACCGTTCTGATCTATGAAGGCGCACCCACCATCCCCGATTGCGGTCGCTTCTGGGATATATGCGAACGTCACAAGGTCAGTATTTTTTATACTGCACCCACCGCAATTCGTGCACTGATGAAACAGGGCGATGAGTTTCCGGCCAAATATGATCTTTCCCGTATTCGCCTGCTTGGCACCGTTGGCGAGCCCATTAATCCCAAAGCATGGACCTGGTACCACAAAGTCATCGGCGGTGAACGCTGCCCTATTGTTGATACTTGGTGGCAAACAGAAACCGGTGCCA
>JAJRWO010000002.1 GCA_024276775.1 Gammaproteobacteria bacterium
AGGAAAATAAGACAAACTTTTGTCACCACCGATATCAAGCGTACGCAATACCACAGGCTTGTTAACAAATGCTTCAATGACCTGGCGATAAATAACCATCTGCTCGTCCTCAGTCGGAAATCTATCACGCACCATGAATGGAAACTCAGTGCGATACAAACCAATACCCTCGGCACCACTCAATAATGAAGGTGTGATATCCGATAGCAGACCGGAATTAGCATACAAGGGAATACGAAAACCATCTAAGGTCTGAGCTGGTACATCACGCAGCTCACTCAACTCGGCCGTCATCTGCGTCTCTTCTCTGGCAAGACGCTCATATTCATTACGAATATTGGCAGGGGGTGAAACATAGACCCGGCCGTTATAACCATCGGTAATCAGCGACTGGCCCTCCATTCGCGCTACTGGCAGGTCCTTCAAACCAACAACTGCTGGAATCCCTAAGGCACGTGCCAGAATAGCCAGGTGCGACGACGATGAACCTTTGGCCGAAATCACTCCAACCAGACGTTCTATCGGTGCCTCAGCCAGCATGGTGGCGGTAATCTCATCGCCCACCAAAATAGTCTTTTCAGGGTATGGGGGTGGTTTATGTCGCCCTTTTTGAATAAATCGCAAAATACGTCGACCGAGATCCTTGATATCCTCTGCCCGCTCACGCATATAGGGATCTTCCATCGCATCGAATATTTGTACGTGTTCGTTGATGGTGGCACGCAAGGCGCCTGAGGCCCAGCTACCCGCACGAATTCGTGTTTTGACCTGGTCTGTCAAGCTGGCACTGCTTAGCATTTGCAGATAGGCATCGAACAAAACCTGGTCGTCCTCGTTCAGGGCGACGCTTAGACGTGCCTGCAAGCCACGAATATCTGCCTTGGCCAGATCGACAGCATCTTCAAATACCCCTAGCTCGGCATGAATGTCCTCAACCTGCCTGTCAGGCACTGCATCCAAATCAGCTGGCGGATAAACAACCAAGCCCGTCCCAATACCGACCCCCGATGATCCCGGCAAGCCCTTTAAAGAAACACCGCCATTGATCCCGGCAACCAACTTGTCGATACCACCACTGATTTCCGCATGGGCAATTGCGCCAGCCAACTGTGCCGCCACCGTTAACAAAAAAGCGCTTTCATCTTCTTCAAAACGCCGCCGGGCGCGTTGTTGCAATACCAACACTCCCAATACCTTGCGGTGATGAATAATAGGTACGCCAAGAAAGGCGCTAAACGCCTGCTCATTGGTATCGGAAAGCAAATGAAAGCGGGGGTGACCCGGGGCATGATCCAGATTGACCGGTTCAGCACGTTCAGCTACTAAACTCACCAGCCCCTCACCAAAGACCAGCCCTGCCTGACCCACCGCCCTCGGGTTAAGACCATCAGACGCCATTAAAACATAGCGTTGTTGCTGCTGGTTGGCCAGATAGACAGAGCAGACATCGACCTGCATCGCCTCTTTAACACGCCCAACAATAATTGTTAGCGCCTGTTCAATATCACTGGCTTGGCTAACTTCCTGAATAATGCGTTGTAGTATCGCCAGCATAATTGATTAAGGTCTATGGTAATCCTGCTTCCGTGATAGCGCTTGCTTATCAACGCCAAGTAGATGGGCCAACTCTTGCAAGGCTTGGCTATAAACACCCCGTTTGAAATGAACCACGTCTTTGACAGGACGCCAGTAGTCAATCCAACGCCAGTGATCAAACTCTGGCATCGACGTAGTATCAAAACGCACTTTAGATTCTTCAGCCAGTAGGCGCAACATAAACCAAACTTGTTTCTGGCCAATACAGGTCGGCTTGCTGTTGTGACGAATCAAGCGTTTAGGCAGTCGATAACGCAACCAGCCACGGGTAACGCCGATGATTTCAACATGCTCAGCCGACAAGCCAACCTCCTCGGTCAACTCACGATACATGGCCTCTTCTGGCGTTTCGTCAGTGCGAATCCCTCCCTGCGGAAATTGCCACGCATCCTGGCCTATCCGCCGAGCCCAAAATAGCTTGCGTTCGCCGTTGCTTAGAATAATCCCGACATTTGGTCGATACCCATCTGAATCAATCACTTAAAGCCTGTTTAAAATTGTCGATATATGTTGACCATTGTTCCACAAACTGACCGCATAGTTCAATCACCTTATCTTTCTGTTCGTCATTTACCTTTAGCCATTAAACGCCTATTCTTAACCGCTTTACAAGAAGCAGCGGAGCACTGTGTGAATCTGGCGATTTTTGATCTCGACAACACCCTATTGAATGGCGATAGCGACTACCTATGGGGCCGATTTTTAGCCGCCGAAGGCATCGTGGACGGTGATTTTTATGAACGTGAAAACCAACGTTTTTATAATGAATATAAGGCGGGCAGCCTGGATATTTTTGAGTTCCTGCGTTTCTCCCTACAACCTCTTGCCGACAACGAGTTAGATAAAATGCTGGTATTACGGCAAAAGTTCATAGAATCAAACATTGTCCCCATCATCTTGCCCAAAGCTCGCAAACTACTGAAAAAACACCGCGACCAAGGCCATACCTTACTCATTATCACCGCCACCAATACCTTTATCACCCAGTCCATCGCCGACGTTCTGGAAGTAGAGAATCTGATAGGAACCGATCCCGAGTTTAAAAATGACCGTTACACAGGCAAAGTCAGCGGTACCCCCTCATTCCGTGAGGGCAAGGTCACACGTCTTAATCGTTGGCTAAAGGAAAACGGCTACAACTTGGCCTCAAGCTGGTTTTATTCTGATTCGCACAATGATCTGCCGCTGCTGGAAATGGTGACACACCCAATCGCCGTTGATGCCGATGGCACCTTGTTACAACATGCTGCTGCCAAAGGCTGGGACAGTATTAGCCTCAGAGACTAACGCTGCTTCAGAGCCTCGTGCTGAAAAATCCAATTCAGAAACATACCAAGGGTTTTTCAGACCCAGTGCCGCTGCAAATAATTTTGCCTCTATCATTAGACCTTCCTTCACAGTTGCCCAGTAATTCCCGCCAAACTCATCCAATGAGAATATTGGCTTAAAGAAGTGAAAAATCAGCGATGGACTGCTTGATTCATCCACATTCTTATTCTTCAGGCGAGCGGTTTCAGGTAGTTTTCATTCAAAATCAACCTA
>JAJRWO010000115.1 GCA_024276775.1 Gammaproteobacteria bacterium
CTCGTTCGTTCAAAAAATTAACTCAACCATTGAAAGCCACTCTTCCTGCTCTCCCTGAGATAAAATCGCGCGGTAACAGACCCTTAAAAATGACCTTTGAAGACCAACTTAATGTGCTAGATCTTCTTCCACCTGGAAGAAGATATCTCCGCTCGACATCTTATTCAGGTGTTAAAGGATGATGATTTTGCACGTACAAACATCGCCCCCGAAGAATGAATAAGTAGAAGCGCCTTTTCCGAAGCCATCAATGAACGAGGACTTGAACAATTCATGGCCGTCTTTGAGAAACTTCAGAAGCAAGCCAGCTCGCTTATGCCTAAAAAATACGCCCAGCTCAGTGAGCTTGTCTCCATTGATGAGTCGCTCATTGACTCTGTTCTCTCAATGGCTTGGACGGATTGCCGCACGGGTTCAAAAAAAGCCAAACTCCACCTGGGGTTTAATATTAATCAAGGTATCCCTCAAAAGCTCTTTCTAACCGATGGCAAGTCTATCGAACAAAGGATTGAATCGATTTAGTGTGAGAGGCAAAAGAAAAGTGCAAGATCAGTGGCGTTTATATTGTTTAGTTCACAATATAGAGAAGTTGAAAAATTATGGGCAACTCGCCGCTTAACAGTGACCAGGAATGGGATGTTGAATGGATCATTCCGGCCACTAAATATCGCATTAGGGGTCTTTAAAATTGAAATCATGAAAATAAATAATGGGGTAGGCTAAACTTTTTTGAACATGGATGATCTGTTTTTTTACAAAAAATTTCAGGAAGGGATTGGTGTGTCAAAATTGAATTTTTCTACAGCCTCGTTATGCCTTTAAGGCCATCAAGCAAATAAAAAGCAAGCCGGTCTTTCAGCTTTGTTGCGTGAGCTTGATGATTTGAGCGTTTCACCGTGCCAAAAACGGTTTATCGGCTCCGGCCAAGAACGGATGTGCTCGATTCAGCTCGCTGGCTTAACGGATGCATAGAAAAAGACAATGTGCTTTTGGTGGCATTATCATCAAACGGCGGATTTTGAGTGCTTCTATGCTCGTGGGGCTTGGAATTTAGGTATAAGGCATAGATATTGCTTTGATTTCTGTCGTGGTCAGAATATTGACTCATTATGAGCAGGGATTGATTAAAGCTTAACTATGGCACGCAAAAAGAAACCTGAAGAATACGTGAATCATGAGCGTTGGCTGGTCTCCTATGCCGACTTCATCACTTTATTGTTTGCTTTTTTTGTGGTGATGTATGCTTTATCATCTGTTAATGAAGGTAAATACCGGGTGTTGTCCGATTCCTTGGTTGAGGCTTTTCATGATGTACCACAAAGCGAGAGTCCCATTCAGGTGGGTGATCCTATCAAGGCACCGCCCGTTATTTTTTCTAATACCTTGCCAACGCTGAGTATCATCCCCCAGATAAACCTTGAGCAGGCACGAGATAAAAACCCGCAACGCGAGAGTGCCGCCGAGCGGCGTGATCACCAGAATTTAAATAAAATGCAGGAACAGCTGGAAAAATCACTCGGCGGTATGATTGAACGTGATTTGATCTCGGTCATGCGCACAGGAAAGGGGCTGGAAGTTGAGATTAATGCCTCTATTTTATTTGAGATTGGCGGGGCGCTGATTCAGTCCAGGGCAGTATCAATATTGACGCGAATTGCCGCCTCAATCAAATCATTTCCGAATGCGATTCAAGTTGAAGGCTATACTGACAATATCCCTATTGAGACCTTGGCTTATCCATCCAACTGGGAGTTGTCGGCTGGGCGTGCTTCAAGTGTTGTGCATCTGTTTAGCGATGAAGGGGTCGATCCGTTTCGCATGTCGGCTGTTGGTTTCGGCGAATTTCGGCCGGTTGCGGTCAATACAAATGCTGAAGGGCGAGAACGTAATCGTCGGGTGGTGGTGGTGATTATGTCCGAAGATGCCTCAAAATTATATGATAAGCAACAGGTTATTGAGATCACAACGGAAAATAAACGGCAGCAAGATATTGATATGGATGAGCCGCCATCGTTGACTGAAATACCGGTGATGACATCCCCGGTTCAGGTGCCTGAAAAAGGTTTTCCGAGCGACCTGCCATTACGTGGTCGTGGCGGCAGCTCGGGTAATCTTGATGAGCAAGATCAGTTGATGACAATCATGGATATTCTAGAAGAGGGCAGTGACGCTGACGGGGCGGCTCCATGAAGGTTTGGGCGATTGCCAACCAGAAGGGAGGAGTCGGCAAGACCACAACAGCTGTTAGTTTGGCGGGCGTACTGGCACAGCAAGGTAAGCGTGTTTTGGTGCTTGATTTAGACCCGCAGGGGTCTTTAACATCTTATTTTCGTTATAACCCGGATGATTTGGAAAGCAGTATTTTTACACTGTTTCAAAATCAGGCCGTTAATCCATATTGTTTGGTGCGTCCGACTCGTTTTGAAGGGATGCATATTTTGCCAGCGACCATGGGGCTGGCAACTCTGGATCGCCAGCTGGGGACTAAAAGTGGCATGGGTTTGGTGATCAGCAAGGCCCTGAAGGTGATGGCAGATAAATATGATTACGCCTTGATTGACTGTCCGCCAATGTTGGGTGTATTGATGGTAAACGCAATGGCTGCTTGTGATCATTTGGTGATTCCGGTGCAGACAGAGTTCCTGGCCTTGAAAGGCTTGGAGCGAATGTTGAAAACCCTGACCATGATTACACGCTCAAGAAGCGTTTGCCTGCCATATACGATTGTGCCGACGATGTTCGATCGTCGTACCCGAGCATCAACAGAGACACTTCGATTGTTGCGAACGCGCTATGCGGATGATTTGTGGAATGCTGTTATTCCTGTTGATACCCAGTTTCGCGAAGCAAGTCGCATGGGAGTGCCGCTACCTATGCTGCTACCTGAGTCTCGGGGCGTTGTTGCATATGAGCGTTTGCTGAGCGTTTTGCTTCGTCATGATGTCAAACAACCGCAAGCGGCGGCAATAATATGAGTCTGGAAGATAAAAAACAGCCTGCCAGTGAATTTGAGCACGAGGTTGCACTGAAAGTCTATATTGATGCCTTGTTACTGGAACCAGAGATAATAGAAATAAGGTCTGAGGCGGTGGTTGTGCCAGTCGTTGACTCGGTTGAGGTTGACGCGGCGATAGAGATTAAAGCGGAGGCACCGATCGAGGTTGCTGTGCTAGGCACTTCTGCTTCGATAACAACAGAATCGCCACCTGAATGGATTGCTTCGGTCACAGGTGAGACAGTCGAATATTTATTATTCAAAGTCGCCGGCTTTTTAACCTTGTCGGTACCCTTGGCGCGATTGAATGGAATTGTAAAATGGAATGGTGAAACAACCCTGATTCCAGGTCAGGCAGACTGGTTTTTGGGCTTGATTTCAAATCGTGGTCGGCAGGTTAAGGTGATTGATATTGCAAA
>JAJRWO010000116.1 GCA_024276775.1 Gammaproteobacteria bacterium
ACCGTTTTCATAGCGGCCATCGCTAACGGCAAACCGCACTAATTGACCATTGGGCAACTGCGACTCCACCTCGTCCGGCACAGCACCCTCCAGCAGCGCCAAAGAGGCAGCACGAGCCGCAGCGGCTGAACAAGCCCCCGTGGTAAAACCCTTGCGTGTGCCTTTTGCTTTTTTCTTCATTAACCCATGTTCTTTTGACGCGCCTCAACCAAGGCCAACAAGGCGTGCAATGCCGATACAACCAGGGTCGAGCCACCCTTGCGGCCCTGGGTAATCATCCAAGGGACATCTTTAAGTTCGCCGAGCAACGCTTTTGATTCTGCGGCCGAAACAAAACCCACTGGCATACCCACAATCAAGGCGGGTTTTGCCTTGCCCTGTTTAATCAGTTGCAACACTTCCAGCAAGGCTGTCGGCGCATTACCCACGGCAACAATGCCACCATCAAACAATCCTTGTTGCTGTGCCTTGCGCATGGCTTGCACGGCTCGGGTAGTGTTTTCGGCCTTGGCCTGTGTGATGACATCTTCATCGGCAATAAAGTGATGGTTCGTCACACCAAAATGCGACAAGCGCGGTTTAGACAAGCCGACACAAATCATCTCAACATCAGCAACAATGACAGCACCCCGGCTGATCGCTTCAATGCCCGCCTCTACCGCATCAGGATGAAACTGACTCAACCCATTAAATTCAAAATCAGCTGTGGCGTGAATCATGCGACGCACAATCTGCCACTCACTCTCACTGTATTGATCATGTAAACCCGCTTCATTATCAACAATGGCAAATGAATCGTGTTCGATCTTCTGCCCGGCCTGGGTTAACTGTTCGGTGATCACATTGCTCATACGGCAACCTCTTCATGGTGGTGATGATGATGCTCAGCCTCAGCCGCTTGACGATACACACAACCATCACACTCCATCATGGTGCAGCCGGCATTTTCTGCATCACCGCTTGCCTCATTAACACGTTCATTCAACAGCGCGTAAATTTCATCTTCAAAACCAAAATAATGACCTTGCGAAAAAGCAATGCGGGGATACTGAGTTTGCAACCGTTCAAGCTGACGTTTAATGCGCTCCATCAAGGTGCCGGTGAACAGGTAGTAAGGCAGAATAGCCACCTGGGTCATGCCCAGTTGTACCTGACGCTGTACTGCCGTTTCAAGACGTGGGTAGGTAATGCCAGTAAAGGCGATATCCACCCACTCGTGATCACTTTCTTCGAACAACCAACGCGCCATCTTGGCCACTTCACCATTGGCCACCCTGTCAGAAGAACCGCGCCCCAACAGAATGACGCCCGTGCTCTTGGGATCAGGCATATCCATGTTTGCCATCACCTTGCGCAGATTGCGTTTCAGAATTTTCAGTACAGGTTCAGTGGCACCCAAGTGACGGGCATAGATGAATTCAACATTCGGGTGACGCTTGCGGCCATCGGCAATGAAGTGTGGAATTTCCATCTTTACATGCCCGGCAGCATTTAAAATCAGTGGCACAACAATGACACGGTCAGCACCCTTGGCAGCATTATCCAGTCCCTGACCAATCAGCACCTCGGCAAACTCAATGAAACAAGTTTCAATATGCCATTGCGGATTCATGGCCCGCCAGGCAGTGGCAAATTTTTCAATCTCGCGATTGCCATCTTTGTTACGTGAGCCGTGACCCACCAGTAAAATATTTGTTTTCATACTTAAATTAACTCTTGAAATAATACTTATATTTTGTGCGCAGCTTTGCGAAAACGATGACTAAAACGCTTGTCATAAAGTTTGGATTTTTTTATCTCAGGCCAGTGACGCGAACCCATGGCTGGGCTGATAATAATCATCGCTTGGCTATTAATTTTTTCGGTACGACACTTTTCACGAATATCCGCCAAGGTGCCGCGAATGATCTTTTCTTCGCCTGGCCAACTGGCCTTGTGTACCACGAGTATCGGTGCATCTTCTGACCAACCGGCGTCAAGCAGATCGGCCTGCACTTTTTTCAATAAGGTGATAGAAAGAAACAGACACAGTGTGCAGTGATGCTGCGCCAATTCTGGCAGCGATTCACCCTCGGGCATGGGGGTGCGTCCTTCCACCCGGGTCAGAATAACGGTCTGGGTCACTTCCGGCAGGGTCAGGCTTTCTACACCAGCCGCTGCCGACGCCATTGCCGACGACACCCCCGGCACCACCCCGACATCTATACCCCGTTCGTCCAGCGGTTGCACCATCTCGATCAAGGCACCGTAAAGACCAGGATCGCCGGTCTGCAAACGGATCACCGTGCGTTCATCTTGCGCCTGCGCAATCAGCCAGGCGATGATTTCTTCCAGGTCCATACCCTTGGAATCCATCACTTGGCAGTCCGGTTTGGCCCAACGCATGGCGGTCTCTGATACCAGCGAACCGGCGAATAAAATGGCATCGGCCTTTTCGATCAGGTGACGCCCCTTAACGGTAATCAGATCCGGATCACCCGGGCCGGCACCCACAAACCAGACTTTTGCCATCTTAATGAGCCCGTTTTTGGCTAAAGAAGCCGTACAGCCCCCCCAGCGTCAACCAAAACACAGCATTCGAGATAATGGTGGCCATCATAAAAGTCTGGATTAACTTATCGGGTGCAATGGCACGGTGAACATCAGGCTGTGGTGCACCCATCAGGTGTGGGGCGATAATCAAAACCAGCCCCAGAATTCGGAGGCCATAATGCGGCTTGAAAAAGATCAATGCTAAACCGGCGGCAGTGCAAATCACCGTAGCCAACCACCAGGCCTGACGCAATGGCAGGTCAGCCGCTTCGGTGCCCGGCAGTTCTGGATGTA
>JAJRWO010000117.1 GCA_024276775.1 Gammaproteobacteria bacterium
AGCGCGTTGCGGATCGTTTAGTTGGTCAATAATGTGGGTAACATCCATGGTGACGAAAGTTTAACACTACGCCAGCTTAGGAATGGAAATTATATAATGATGGGAAAGGTGTGTGGCTCAAGAAGGGTTGCCAGGGTTGATAGGCGCAGGCCGGGGACGCTGGGGTGAAACCATTCGTGGTGTAATGATGGCTCTTTTCCGCGCGGGTGGCGTTAGCATTTGTTGCAATAGAACAACCATCACTTGCAGACTTTAGGTTTAAAAAGAACATGATATTCTTTGGTTATTCATAAAAGGCATATTGATGCGATGAAACTACAGCAGCTTGTTTATATTCGTGAGGTGGCGCGGCAAGGATTGAATGTCTCTGCCGCAGCCGATGCCCTGCATACGGCTCAACCGGGGGTTAGCAGTCAGGTTCGGTTGCTGGAGGATGAACTCAGTGTACAGATCTTTGAGCGGAATGGTAAACGTTTGATTGGGGTGACTGAGCCGGGCAAGCAGATTTTGGAAATCGTTGAGCGGGTTCTGCAAGAGGTCGACAACATCAAAAAGGTGAGTGGGGAATACTCGGATGAGGCCAGTGGTCGTTTGGTGGTGGCAACCACTCATACCCAGGCGCGTTATGCCTTGCCGCTGGTAGTGAAGCAGTTTAAGGAAAAATACCCGCAGGTACGACTTGAATTGCAACAGGGTAGCCCTGCTCATGCGGCTGAGTTGGCAGCCAAAGGGCGTGTGGACATTGCGATCGCCACTGAAGCAATTGCTGATTTCCCTGATCTGGTGATGCTACCTTGTTATGAGTGGAACCGCTGTGTGGTTTGCCCGCCTGATCATCCGTTGCTGGGCATGCAACCACTCACGCTGGAGGCGCTGGTGCAACATCCCATTGTTACCTATGACTTTGCTATAACAGGCCGCACCAAGATCAATAAGGCCTTTGAAGCGGCTGGCCTTGAGCCTAATGTTGTGCTTACCGCTATCGATTCCGACGTCATCAAAACGTATGTTGAACTAGGTTTAGGGGTGGGCGTGTTGGCCAAAATGGCCTTTGATGCCGAGCGCGATAACAATCTTAGAGCGATTGATGCGGCCCATCTGTTTGAATCTAGCATCACTCGTATCGGGATACGCAGAGGTGCCTTTTTACGTCGTTATGTCTATGATTTTATCGAGATGTTTGCGCCACACCTGACCCGTGTAGCGATTGAAGAGATGATGTTGGGGCGTGGCCAGGAAAAATAAAAAGAGGCCTAAGAGGCCTCTTTTTCATCATTGTCAACCGGCTCTGAGTGGCCGCAATCTTTTTGTGGGCAGATTTTTTCCGCTCCCTTGCGTTTGGTGCTCTTCAGCGTCAAGATCGGCCAGTTGCAATTGGGGCAAGGCTCGTTGATCGGTTCGTTCCAGACAGCGTATTTGCAATCAGGATAACGAGAGCAGGAATAAAACATTTTGCCATAACGCGATTTGCGCGACACCATGCTGCCCTTGTGACATTCAGGGCATTCAACGCCGGTATCCGTAGGTTTCTCGATAGGCTCAATGTGTTTGCATTTGGGGTAGGACGAGCAACCAATAAATTTGCCATAGCGGCCAGTGCGAATGATTAATGGCGATTCGCACTTGGGACAGGTTCGCCCTTCAACCACTTCTGGTTCAGCGGCTGATTCGGCATCTTCATCCAGGCTGCGGGTGTAATCACACTCAGGAAAGCCATCGCAGCCGATAAACCGGCCGCGGCGGCCAAGTCGGATTGACAGTTGTTTGTCGCATTTGGGGCACTTTTCATCCAGCGCCTCGTGAGTCACATCCTGGCGACTGACATTGGCTTCAGTATCATCAATCTGGTGTTTAAAGGGTGACCAAAATGATTCCAGTAGCGGTTGCCATTCTTTTTCGCCGCGTGCAATGGCGTCTAATTCATCTTCCAGGTTGGCGGTGAATTCATAGTCGACATATTTGAAAAAATAGGCGGTCAGAAATTTATTGACGATACGGCCAACGTCAGTCGGGCGGAAGCGTTTTTTCTCAAGCGTGACGTACTCGCGTGCCTGGAGGGTCGAGATGATTGATGCATAGGTCGATGGGCGGCCAATGCCGTGCTCTTCCAGTATCTTGACCAGGCTTGCCTCACTGAAGCGCGGTGGTGGCTCGGTAAAGTGTTGCTCTGTGCGAATGGCCAGCAGATTGATCTCATCGCCTTCTTTCAGTGGTGGTAACATTTTTTCATCATCACTGGCTTTGGCATCATCCACATCTTCCTGGTAGACCGCCATAAAACCCGCTGTGTGGATAGATGAGCCATTGGCACGAAACAGGTTTTTATCACTGCCAGCGGCCAGATCCACCGCCATGGTGTTAATGGTGGCGTGAATCATCTGGCAGGACAGGGTACGTTTCCAGATCAGTTCGTAGAGCCTGAGTTGGTCTTTACTCAGGTGCTCCTTGATCGCATTTGGTTCGCTTAAAATCGAAGTAGGGCGAATCGCCTCATGTGCCTCCTGGGCATTTTTCGATTTTGTTTTATAGGTATTAGGCGTGTCAGGCAGGTTATCCTTGCCGTATTTTTCTTGAATATAGTGACGAATCTCGTCAAGGGCCTCTTGAGCCAGATTGACTGAGTCCGTGCGCATATAGGTGATCAGGCCCATTGCGCCATTGCCCGTGTCGATCCCTTCATAGAGCTGTTGGGCGGTACGCATGGTGCGCTGAGCGGTAAAACCGAGTTTGCGTGATGCTTCTTGTTGCAGTGTCGAGGTAATAAATGGCGGTGCCGGGTTACGTTTGCGTTTGCGTTTATCAACCTTGATGATTTTGAGGCTGCCATTGGCAGCCTTGCTCAGCGTTTTTTCGGCAGCCTGAGCCTGTTTTTCATTGGTGATACTGAACTGAGCCTGTTTTTCACCTTCGAGCAAAGTGAGCTTGCCCATAAACTGAGCACTTTTATCATTTTTTCTCAGGTCGGACTCAATGGTCCAATATTCTTTTGGGTTGAATTTTTCTATATCAAGCTCGCGTTCAACGATCATGCGTAAGGCCGGGCTTTGTACTCGACCAGCAGAGAGTCCACGGCGAATTTTTTTCCATAACAGCGGTGACAGGTTGAAGCCCACCAGGAAATCCAGCGCCCGGCGAGCCTGTTGGGCATTAACCAGATTTTCAGCTAAGGATCGGGGGTGTTTCATGGCGTCCTGGATGGCGCGTTTGGTAATCTCGTGAAAAACAACACGGTGAACGTCTTTATTTTTAAGCAGTTTTTTCTCTTTTAGGTATTCGCAAATATGCCAGGAGATCGCTTCGCCTTCTCTGTCCGGATCAGTTGCGAGATACAGGGCGTCAGCCTTCTTGATGGCCTTGGCAATGGCATCGATATGCTTGGCATTTTTTTCGATGACCTGATACTTCATCGCGAAGTTGTTATCTGGATCGACAGCGCCTTCCTTCGGCAACAGGTCACGCACATGACCGTAAGAAGCGAGAACTTCAAAGTCTTTACCAAGATATTTCTTGATGGTTTTACACTTTGCCGGTGACTCTACAATGACTA
>JAJRWO010000008.1 GCA_024276775.1 Gammaproteobacteria bacterium
CTCATTAATAAAAATGCCTCGGCTTATGCCGAAGAGGATGCCAACAAACTGCCTGACTACTTTATTACGGCAGATAATATTACGCCCACGGCACACGTTGATATTCAGGCCGCAGCACAGAAATGGATCGACTCGTCCATTTCTAAAACAGCCAACGTCCCCACTGATTTTTCTTATGGTGACTTCAAAGACATCTACCTGTACGCCTATGATCAAGACCTGAAGGGCTGTACCACCTTTCGCTTCAACCCAGAAGCTTTCCAGGGTGTGCTGGTGAAGGACGAAGATCTGGCCAACACCCGCTATTGCTTCACCCTGGATGATGGCTCAGTGGTTGAACTGAAGGGCAACGAAGAGATCGAATATGATGATGAGATTCATACTGCTGCCAACCTTTACGATGCCCTCAAAGAAGGCTACTACGGTAAATTTTAAGACGGCTGACGAATCAAGGAATAACAGACATGACTATCAAAATCAGTAAAAAAATTACCGGCTTTAGTATCGTTAAACCTGATGGGCCAGCCGTAGAGGAGGTCAAACAGGAAGCAGTCATGCCTGAATCTAACGTGGTTCAGATGCATGAAAAGGTCGAGCGCCCGGAAATGCTGATTGGCTCGACCTACAAGATCAAAACGCCGTTGTCCGAGCATTCACTCTATGTCACCATCAATGACATTGTTCTGAATCATGGCACCGAGCATGAGTTGCGTCGTCCGTTCGAAATATTCATCAACTCGAAAAACATGGATCACTTTCAGTGGATCGTTGCCCTGACCCGTATCATCTCAGCGGTATTCCGCAAGGGTGGCGATGTCACCTTTCTTTCCGAAGAGCTGCGTTCAGTCTTCGATCCACGCGGTGGTTATTTCAAGAAGGGCGGTAAATTCATGCCGTCACTGGTGGCCGAGATTGGCGATGCTATTGAGTCACACTTGCGCATGATCGGCCTGCTCAAGGATGATGGTTTGGACGAGCACCAGCAAAAACTGGTGGACGACAAAAGAAAACAGCTTGATGAAAGCCTCAAAAGCACTGAAACAGCAGAAGCCAGCGCCTTCCCCGGTGGCGCTCAGCTATGCCTCAAATGCAGTACCAAGGCTATGATCAAAATGGATGGCTGCATGACCTGCCTGAGTTGTGGCGACTCTAAATGTGGCTAGGGAATAATAAAACTGGCTGAGAAGAGCTCTTAACTGCTTTGATAAGATTTTTATACGGCGTTAACATCCTCAAACAGAATAGACGAGAGATAACGCTCACCCGAGTCTGGCAGGATGACAACGATCGTCTTGTTTGCAAATTCAGGTTCTAAGGCCAGGCGTTTAGCGGCAGCAATGGCGGCGCCACTGGATATGCCAACCAGGATGCCTTCTTCGGTGGCCAGGCGGCGGGCGTATTCAATGGCCTCTTCATTGCTGATTTTTTCTACTCGGTCGACCATGTCTAAATCAAGGTTATCGGGCAAAAAACCGGCACCTATGCCCTGTATTTTGTGCGGTGAAGGGTTGAGTTCATCGCCGGCCAGGGTTTGTGAGATGATCGGACTGGCCTCGGGTTCAACCGCCACAGAGATAATTTGTTTGGCCTGAGTGTGTTTCAGATAACGAGAGATACCGGTAATGGTACCGCCAGTGCCAACCCCGGCAACAATGGCATCGACATTGCCGTCAGTGGCCGCCCAGATTTCCGGACCAGTCGTCTTTTCGTGAATTGCTGGGTTGGCGGGATTGCTGAATTGTTGTGGCATAAAGTACTTGCCCGGGTTGGTTGCCATTAGTTCTTCAGCCTTGGCAATGGCACCGGGCATGCCCTTGGCACCTTCAGTCAGTACCAAGTTTGCTCCCAGTGCTTTAACCACCTTGCGGCGTTCGATGCTCATGGTCTCAGGCATGGTCAGTGTGACCTTGTAACCACGCGCAGCAGCCACAAAGGCCAGGGCGATGCCGGTGTTGCCACTGGTGGGTTCGATGATCTCTATGCCGGGTTTGAGTATGCCACGCTCTTCTGCGTCCCAGATCATGGCGGCACCGATGCGGCATTTGACTGAATAGGCTGGGTTGCGGCCTTCGATCTTGCCTAGTACGGTTGCCTTGCTGTCGCCAATGACTTTATTGATCCGAACCAATGGTGTATTGCCAATCGATTGAGCGTTATCTTTGTAAACGTTCATCCCTATCTCCCTATGTTTGAATATGGCATGATGTGGTCAAGTTTGAAGACCAATCAGCTTAGCCTAATGATAATACAAAGGCTAGGACAAGAAGTTAAGGAGAATAATATGAAACGAGTGATTGCCACGGTAATATTGGCCTTGAGTACAAGTTTTGTTCAGGCCGATGATTTGGATTTGATTGGCAGTTTGAGCCAGGCGCAGTTCGATGACCTGTCAAAAGATTTAACCGCGGCCTTCAGCTATAAAGCAGGCGCTCCGGCCGAGTCACTTGGGATTATGGGTTTCGATGCTGGCCTTGCGGTGTCATCCACCAAGCTGAAAAACACCTCGGCCTGGACGGCGGCGATGAGTTCTGGAAATGCCATTAATACTCTGGTGGTGCCCAAGCTGTATTTGCAAAAAGGCCTGCCATTTGACGTTGATATTGGTGCCTATTATGTGAATGTGCCAGATACAAACCTTGAGGCCTGGGGGGGTGAACTAAAATATGCGTTTGTCAGTGGCAATGTGGCCTTGCCAGCGGTAGCGGTGCGTGCCGCCATCACCTCTTTGACGGCAATGGATCAGCTTGAACTTAAAAGTCGTAGCGTCGACGTTAGCATTTCAAAGTCAATCCTGTTTGTAACGCCTTATGCCGGGCTTGGCAGGGTTTGGGCTGATAGCAAGCCACTGGCAGAGACAGCGATTGCCCGCAGCGTTGATATTTCTGAAATCAGAACATTTGTGGGTCTGTCGATACAGCCAATGTTTTTCAATCTAGCTCTTGAGCGTGACTCCGTGGGCGGGATCGCCTCGTACAATCTTAAGCTGGGTATAGCATTCTAAGCCAAGACTTAAGCTCCATTTCTCTATACAGCGTAAGCTTTATGTCGCGTTTTCTGGTTGCAGGGCTTGAAAAATGCTAGAATCCGCATCCGTTTGTTAACGTGCTTTGAATGATGGGCCAAAAACTTTTTATTAAAACCTTCGGCTGTCAGATGAATGAATA
>JAJRWO010000118.1 GCA_024276775.1 Gammaproteobacteria bacterium
CAACCCGTAGAAAAAATAGTACATGCCATTGTTGAGGATATAACATCATGAATGACGATACCCAAGTTTTATTATCCGGCCTTGCTTTTCCCGAAGCGCCGCGTTGGCGCAATAACCGTTTATGGTTTACCGATCAACATGCAGGTAAAATCATGACGGTTAACCTGGCAGGAGAAAC
Source organism: Gammaproteobacteria bacterium (assembly GCA_024276775.1). Lineage (GTDB taxonomy): Bacteria > Pseudomonadota > Gammaproteobacteria > Tenderiales > Tenderiaceae > Tenderia. Next base: position 179 of record JAJRWO010000118.1, read on the forward strand.
CCAGTGTGTATTCACGATGGACAATTTGCCAGGCGGTTTAGGCTGGTTGCCTGACGGGACATTACTGGTGGTTAGCATGAACCAGAGAATGGTTTATCGGTTACAAAAAAACAAATTAATATGTCACGCCGATTTATCTGGCATTACCGATTTTTATTGCAATGATATGCTCGTCGATCATCAAGGACGCGCTTACGTTGGCAATTTTGGCTATGATTTACATCGTGGTGCTGCACCGGTACCGGGCAAACTGGCCATGATTGAGCCAACAGGCCAAGTTCAAGTGGTGGCTGACAAATTGATTTTTGCGAATGGTATGGTGATGACAGCGGATAAAAAAACACTGATCGTTGCAGAAACATTTGCCTCACAATTGACGGTCTTTGGTATTAATGACGAGGGTTTATTGGATGATGGCCGTGTCTGGGCTGACGTGGGGAATGCGACACCCGATGGTATTTGTCTGGATGCCGAGGGAGCGATTTGGCTAGCAAGCCCAACGACAAAAGAAGTCATTCGTGTCGCATTGGGGGGGGCTATATTAGAAAAAATTCGTCCGATCGGCACTCCTTATGCCTGTATGTTAGGCGGCGCTGACCGGCAAACACTGTTTATTTTATCCTCTGAAACAGACGACCCGGCACAAGCCAAGGTTTTGCAATCCGGTCGTATCGAAATCGTCGAGGTAGGGGTGCCCGGAGAGGGTTTACCTTAATCGCCTCGTTACGATTCAACTGTCATCATAAAAAACATAATAGAAAGGATTTCGAGCATGTCACAAACAAGCCTAAAAGTATTACAGGGACAGCGTGCATTAGTCACAGGAGGCAGCTCGGGGATCGGCGCAGCCATTGCTCACGCTATGGCCATGGCTGGCGCTAAAGTAGCGATCAACTATTTATCCGATAACAGCGCCGCGCAAAGCCTGGTCAATGAAATTTCAGCCGCCGGTGGGGAAGCACTGGCGATTCAAGCCGATGTCAGTCAAGAATCGTCAGTAGAAGCGATGTTTCAAACCGTCATTGAAACTTGGGGCAGTCTCGATATTATGGTCGCTAACGCTGGCATACAGCAGGATGCACCGTTCATGGAGATGACTCTGGAGCAATGGAATAACGTATTGGCGGTCAATCTTACCGGTCAGTTTCTATGTGCCAGAGCGGCTGTGCGTGAATTTTTGCGCCGAGGTGTGGCGTCTGAACTATCCTGTGCTGCTGGAAAAATTATTTGTATGTCCTCCGTGCACGATATTATTCCGTGGGCTGGGCACGTCAATTATGCCGCGTCCAAAGGCGGCCTGTTGATGTTTATGAAAAGTTTGGCACAAGAAGTTGCCCATCAAAAAATTAGAGTCAATGGTATTTCTCCAGGCGCTATTCGCACACCCATTAACCGTGCTGCGTGGGAAACACCTGAAGCCGAAGCCGAATTGCTTGAGTTGATCCCTTATAAACGCGTCGGCGATCCGGTCGATATTGGTCGTGCTGCAGTTTGGTTAGCATCCGATGCGTCCGACTATATTACAGGCACAACTCTATATGTCGATGGCGGAATGACCCTGTACCCTGGCTTTCGCGAAGGGGGGTAACGATAGCAACCTAACCAAAATGTAGTGGAAAACATTTTCGCTTCCCAGCCATTGACCAACACCACTCGCCACTGCTGATACCATGAGGACGATGATGTCGATTAACTGATGACGCTTGTAACGCTCGATTATTGGATCTTCTCATTAGGTGCTGCTTCGTTGGCAGCGGTGGGATCGACCTTCAAACGTTTTTCAAATGTGCAAACTACGTTTTTCCACTGCTAAGGCAGCTTCGTGTAATGCTTCTGACAGACTTGGGTGGGCATGAATGGTTCGGGCCAGGTCTTCACTGCTGGCTGAAAATTCCATCGCTAACACGGCTTCTGCAATCATTTCTGATGCGCTTGGGCCGATGATGTGAACGCCAAGAATGGTGTCGTCTTTGGCGTCGGCAATAATCTTCACCATACCGGATATATCGCCCATGGCGCGGGCGCGGCCATTGGCTAAAAATGGAAAGACACCTTCTTTGAAATCAATACCTGATTTTTTTAATGCCTGTGATGTTTGACCGACCCAGGCAATCTCTGGCCAGGTATAAATAACCCAGGGGATGGTGGCATAGTTGATGTGACTGGCTTTTCCAACAATATGCTCGGCGACTGCAACACCTTCTTCTGAGGCTTTGTGGGCGAGCATTGGCCCACGCACGACGTCACCAATGGCGTAGACACCGGGCAAGTTAGTGCGACACATTTCATCGGCAATAATGAAACCACGTTCATTCATTTCCAGGCCAACGCGGGTGGCATTAAGGCCGTCTGTATTAGGACGGCGACCGGTGGCGACTAACACTTTATCGACCTTTAATTGCGACTCGCCTTGGGCGTCTTCAATGGTGACCGTGACCTGACGAGCACTTGCTTTAGCGGCAAGTGTTTTGGTACCAAGACGAATATCCAGGCCCTGTGACGTCAGTTCTTTTAAGGCGGCTGTTGCCAGATGCGTATCGACAGCCGGCAGAAACTCGTCACGCCGAATCAATACTGAGACTTCAGCGCCGAGGCGGCTCCAAACGCTGCCCAACTCAAGCCCAATCACACCGCCACCAATCACGGCTAAGCGCTTGGGCACTTCGTCAAAATTCAGCGCGCCCGTTGAATCAACAATGCGTTTACCATCAACAGGCAAAGCGTCAACGGTTGCCGCGACAGACCCCGTGGCAATAATAATATTATCTGCTTCAATGTGTTTGGCTGTGGCCTTTTTTTTAGCTTTGGCGTGAGGGGTAAATTCAACCTGGTTGTCTGCTATCAATTTTCCGTGACCCTGTAACCAGGTGATTTTGTGTTTGGCAAACAGTGCTGCCACCCCGCTGGTAAGACTTTGTGTAATGTCGTCTTTGCGTGCCAGCATTTGTTTTACATCGAGGCTGATCCCGGTCGTTTTGATGCCATGGCTATCAAATTCATGTTGCAAACGATGATAATGATGCGAACTATCCAGTAAGGCTTTGGATGGAATACAGCCTACGTTCAGACATGTTCCTCCCAGCGATGGTTTGCCATTGGGATCTAACCAGGCATCGATACAAGCCGTTTCCAACCCCAGTTGGGCACAGCGAATCGCCGCCACGTATCCGCCCGGGCCACCACCAATGACAACCACATCATAATGATCCATATTGATTCTCCATTAAACCTGTAGCAGCAAGCGAGTGGGGTCTTCAAGCACGTCTTTGACCTTGACTAAAAATGACACTGCTTCTTTGCCATCAACAATGCGATGGTCATAAGACATGGCCACGTACATCATCGGCCGGGCAACGATTTCACCATTTTCAACCACTGCACGTTGCTCAATTTTATGCATGCCAAGAATTGCGCTTTGCGGTGGATTTAAAATCGGCGTCGACATTAAGGAGCCAAAGGTACCACCATTGGTGAGGCTGAATGTGCCACCACTCAAGTCTTCCATAGACAATTTTCCCTCACGGGCTTTGCCGGCGTACTCAGCTACGGCCTGCTCCATCTCAGCCAGGCTCATCTGATCGGCGTCACGAATAATCGGCACGACCAAGCCTCGCTCGGTACTCACGGCCACACCGACATCGAAATAACCGTGGTAGATAATGTCATTACCGTCAACTGACGCATTCACTGCCGGAAATTCTTTCAGTGCTTCACAACAAGCCTTGATGAAAAATGACATGAAGCCCAGCTTTATTTCATGTTTTGTTTTGAACCGCTCCTGGTATTTGGCACGCAAATCCATCACTGGCTGCATATTGACTTCATTAAATGTGGTCAACATGGCCGTGGTTTGCTGTGCCTCCAGCAGACGCTCAGCAATTCGGGCACGCAACCGGGTCATCGGAACGCGCTGTTCCGGGCGTCCCCCCGCCCCTACCTCGGTGGTAGACGGTGCTGTTGGTGCCGCAACAGGCTGACTGGCCTGTTCGATATATTTAAGCACATCCGCTTTGGTCACCCTGCCATCACGACCCGTCCCATTAATCGCCGCGGAATCGAGTTTGTGTTCAACAATTAATTTACGCACTGCCGGGCTAAAATTCATCGCCACCGCGGGTTGTTCTTCTACGCTAGCAGGCGCTACTGCATTCTCTTTTTTAACTGCTTCAGCATCGATTTCTGGTTCAGGCGCTTCAGCAGGCTGCTCAACAGAAGAGTAAACAATCGCCAACACTTCACCGCTGCCCACCACCACACCGGATTCGTGCTTGATCTCGGTCAACACGCCATCGTGCGGTGCAACCACTTCAAGCATGACCTTATCTGTCTCAAGGTCAACCAGGTTTTCGTCTCGTTTGACAAAATCACCCACCTTTTTATGCCACTGGGCCAAGGTTGCGTCGGCGACCGATTCTGACAGTACCGGTACTTTGACTTCAATCAGCATTTATTGACTCCCTTCAATCTACATTCATTTTTTGCGAGACTAAAAACACGCTAGTCTCATCATCTTTAATTCAATCAACTGTACGCAATGTGCGTCCCTTGCCACCCACTTTGCCGCTCAACGCCGCAGCCACCAGTTCAGCCTGGGCGGCCTTATGCGAATACAACAGACCTTCGGCTGGCGCTGCATATTCTGGCCGGCCGGCATACAATATTTTCTGTTTAGCCGTCGCCAAGTCACGCAAACGAGAGTGAATGAAATACCAGGCCCCTTGGTTTTTAGGCTCTTCCTGACACCAGACAATCTCTTTCGCCTTGTTAAAACGCCCCAGCACTTTTGCCAATCGTTCATCTGGCACAGGATAAAGCTGTTCCAATCGAATGATTGCCACACTCTTGATCGCTTGTTCACGGCGTTTTTCCAACAGGTCAAAATAGACCTTACCCGAACAAACCACAATCCGTTTTACCTGGGCTGGTGTCATGGTGTCGAGTTCATCAATCACTGTTTCAAATTTGCCTTTACTCAAGTCTTCCAGCGTCGACACAGACAGTTTGTGACGCAACAGGCTCTTGGGGGACATGACAATCAGTGGTTTGCGGTAAGGCCGCAATACCTGCCGTCGCAACATGTGAAACATCTGCGCGGGAGTAGTGGGATAAACCACCTGCATATTGTCACAGGCACACAACTGCAAATAACGCTCCAGTCGCGCTGATGAATGCTCAGGCCCTTGGCCGTCATAGCCATGCGGCAATAACATGACCAAACCACACAGGCGACTCCACTTCACTTCACCTGCGCTAATGAATTGATCAATAACCACCTGGGCACCGTTAGCAAAATCACCAAACTGCGCCTCCCAAATCACCAATTCATCAGGCGAGGCTGTGGCATAGCCATATTCAAAACCCAGCACAGCTTCTTCCGACAACAATGAATCTATGACACGAAAATGAGCCTGATCTTCACTCAGCTTCTGTAATGGCACATAGGCTTCGCGCTGTTTTTGATTATGAAAAACGGCATGGCGATGAAAAAAAGTACCGCGGCCACTATCCTGCCCGGAAAGACGTATTGGAAACCCTTCCTGTAATAAGCCAGCATAAGCTACATTTTCGGCAAACCCCCAATCAACAGGCATTTCACCGCTAGCCATCTTGCGCCTATCATTCATTACTTTGGCCGCGCGCGAATGTAGTTCAAAATCTTTTGGCACCGAGGTCAGCTTGTCAGCAAACTGTCTAATCAGTTTTAATGGTATTGCCGTTTTAGCCTCCTGGCTCCAATGAATATTTTTATAAGGTGCCCAGTCAACGGCAAACTCTTTTTCCACGTCATTCACCAGTTCACGCGACACCAACTTGCCTTCATCAAGCATGTTGCGATAATCATCAAGCATGGTCGCCGCATCATCGCCACTGATCACACCTTCATCCAGTAGCTGTTTGGTATACAAACTAACCGCCGTCTCATGAGTACGAATCTTTTGATACATCACCGGCTGGGTAACAGCCGGTTCATCCGCCTCGTTATGGCCATGACGGCGATAGCACACCATATCGATTACCACATCACGATTAAACTGTTGCCGATAATCGAGTGCCAACTGAGTGACATAAATCACGGCTTCAGGGTCATCACCATTGACATGAAAAACAGGCGCCTGAATCATACGCGCAACCTCAGTACAGTACATGGTTGAACGTACATCAAGCGGATTACTGGTGGTAAAACCGATTTGATTATTAATGATAATATGCACAGTACCACCCGTGGTAAAACCACGTGCCTGAGACATATTTAAAGTTTCCATCACCACGCCCTGACCGGCAAATGCCGCGTCACCATGAATCAGTACCGGCAATACCTGGCTACCAGTAATATCACCACGTCGATGTTGACGGGCACGCACTGAACCTTCCACGACCGGGTTAACAATTTCCAGATGCGATGGATTAAAG
>JAJRWO010000009.1 GCA_024276775.1 Gammaproteobacteria bacterium
ACAAATCTCTCATGCCACTCACAGAGTCGCTGACATTAAAATTATCGAATACAAATTCAATGATCCCGCCCGTAGTGAGATAAATATTATCGTCTAACTCTAAACGAAGAAATTTTAGTTGTTTGTCATCAAGGTTAACTTGATGTCCAGAATAATTAGCCTGTAGGCGTTCTTCTATTCCACCTTCTTGATATTTATCAACCTAAGAGCGCAATGTCTCGTCATCAATTAGCAAAGTTTTTTTGACATTCTTTAACAGAGGTGGTCCCCATTACGTTGGATTTTTCAGCTATTTGAGAGGATCAATTTCATTACGCAAACGTTCAATGGCGGGATAATAACAACCATAGATAGGCTTAATGATCTGCGGAAAAAATACTTCGACTATTTGGCTCTGCGGTTTGTAAAATATATCAAGCTTCTTCGGATGGGGGCCGGCCAATGTCTGGAGCAACGGGAGCAATTGCGCCTTGGGCGCTTACTTGAGCCCTTTGAGGGTGTAATCTAATAGGCCTCCGGCTATGCCGGAGGTCATTTAACTTTGCTTGGATACTTACTTCACCACCCGGAGATTTGGACGCCCCTTGCTTGGTGCTTCAGGTGGAGATGAAGGCGGTTTATCGTCAGGCGGCTCAGTTCCAGAGCCGTCATTAAGCACCTCATCATCCTCTGAAAAGACCATGCCACGACCATTTTCCTTAGCATACACAGCCAGTACTGCTGATGGAGGCACGCTGACTGCCATTGAAATACCACCAAAGCGGGCGTTAAACATCACCCAGTCATTGCTCAGATCCAAATCGCGCACGGCCTGTGGACTTACATTTAAAACAATACGGCCATCCTGAATATATTGGTTCGGAATGGTGACATCAGACGCCTCGGCGTTAACCAAAAAATAGGGCGTCAGATCATTATCGACAATCCATTCGTAGATGGCGCGAATCAGATAGGGGCGGGAAGAAATCACAATAAAATCCTTTGGTGAGCTTAACTACGAATGTCGCGTTCTTCTTCAGTCAGGCTTGTTTGAAAGGTTTCACGCGTAAAAACCCGCTCGGCATAGTCCAACAAAGGCTTGGCCTGGGCTGGTAGCTCAATGTCATAGCTGGGCAGACGCCACAATAAGGTGGCTAGTGTACAGTCAATCAGACTGAAGTCATCGCTCATAAAAAATGGCTTCTGCTCAAAAATAGGCGCCACAGCCATCAAACCATCACGTAACACAATTCGAGCTTTATTGGCCTTGCTGGTATCACGCCCGGCAAGATCATCAAGCAGGCTCATCCAGTCACGCTCAACCCGATAAAGAAACAAACGGCTTTGTGCTCGTGACACCGGGTCAACCGGCATTAAAGGTGGATGAGGAAACCGTTCATCCAGATATTCCATAATGATGCGAGAATGGTATAACACCAGGTCGCGATCAATCAATGTTGGTAAAGAGTTATAAGGGTTTCGTTCAAGTAGATCTTCAGGTAAATGGCGGTCTTTAACAATCACCAGCTCGGCCGTTATATTTTTTTCTGCCAGCACAATCCGGACTCGATGACTGTAGGGACAATTATTATCCGAATAAATCGTCATCACCGGTTTTCTACCCGCAGATACTGCCATTACACAAACTCCTTAATCGACTTCAAAATAACGTCAGCTAAAACCCAACAATAGGCGATGACACGTAAAAAACTGGGACTAACATTATACCCTTGCGCCACACGGTTTGTCAGAACGGAGATTAAATAGCCAGTCAAATGAAGGAACTATCAACGAACAGCGGTCAGCACCAATGCTTGTTAAAGAATAAATTACACTCTCCACAGGCACCTCGGTGGCTCTCTACATCAACGATACATGGTGCTATTTTGTCAGCCAAAACCACCAGACAATAAATCCAATCGATGCCAATGCCAGCAAGTTAATTAATATATCCATCAATCCTTATCCTGCGGTTTAAACCAACGCAAACGATTGGCATTACTCACCACCGTCACTGAAGACATGGCCATCGCTGCACCGGCTATTACCGGGTTAAGTAGTATGCCAGTCAATGGAAACAACAGCCCCGCCGCCACTGGTATCCCCAGGCTGTTATAGATAAAGGCACCAAACAAATTCTGCTTGATATTGCGCACTGTTGCTTTAGACAGGGCAATAGCATCGCTGACACCATGCAGCGAACCGCGCATCAGGATGACATCTGCACTTTCTATGGCAACATCAGTCCCCCCGCCAATGGCAAATCCCACATCGGCCCTTGCCAGCGCCGGAGCGTCATTAATGCCATCGCCAACCATTCCCACCACATCACCGCGTGCTTGCAGTTCAGCCACTTTGGCTGCTTTGTCACCGGGCAAGGCTTCAGCCAGCACCTCAGCCACCCCCACCTGCCTCGCTACCGCATCGGCCGTCGCGCGGTTATCCCCCGTCAACATGATCACTTTCAGCCCCGCCTGCTGCAGCCGTTTAATCGCGGCCTTTGATTCGGCCTTAATAGGATCGGCTACGGCAATAATGCCGAGGCATCGGCCATCTTGCGCCACAAACATCGGTGTCTGGGCCTGAGCGGCTAGATGCTGAGCCTGATCACGAAAAGTACCAATATCGATCTGCCGGTCGGTCATCAATTTTTGATTACCCAATAACAACTGCCGGCCACTTACCTGTCCCTGCACCCCGTGACCCGCAATGGCAGAAAAATTTTTCACAGGTTCTAATTCAAGATGGCGCTCTTTGGCAGCAGCCAGGATTGCCTCGGCTAAGGGATGTTCCGAACCTGCTTCGAGGCTAGCGGCCGCTTGCAGTAAGCCCTGCTGGTTACCATCTATCGCCACCAGTTCGGTTACCGTTGGCCGCCCCTCGGTCACTGTCCCCGTTTTATCCAGCACCACGGTAGTCAACTGCCCAGCCCGCTGCAAAGCCTCACCATTGCGAATCAAAATACCGTATTCCGCCGCCTTACCCACCCCGACCATGATCGAAATTGGCGTAGCCAGACCCAGGGCGCAAGGGCAGGCAATGATCAGCACCGTCATAGTCGTTACCAATATATAGGCGGCCCTGGGTTCAGGGCCAACGTTAAACCAGGCTAGAAAGGTCAATACGGCGATAATTAATACAGCAGGCACAAACAGCGCCGAAATTCTGTCTACCAGGCGACCGATAGCGGGCTTGGAATTCTGTGCCTGACGCACCATCTCGATGATTTGCGCCAGAGCGGTATCTTTGCCAATGCGTGTGGCCCGAAACAACACCGTGCCAGACTTGTTAATGGTGCCAGCCACCACCTCATCACCTAGCTGCTTTTCCACCGGCATCGGCTCACCGGTCAACATTGCCTCGTCGATACGGGTATGACCGTCGATGATGACACCATCAACAGCAACCTTCTCGCCTGGCCGCAGGCGCAAGGTTTCATCCAGACCCACCTGCTTAATTGGCACATCAATCTCCTGACCATTGCGCACCAATCGTGCCATTTTTGGTTGCAGGCCGATCAGCCGTTTAATCGCCTCAGTGGTCTTGCCACGGGCACGCATTTCCAGAACTGAACCAACATTGATCAGAGCAATAATAATGACCGCTGCTTCAAAATAAACATGACGGGCCTGTTCTGGCACCAAATCCGGCAGCAACACAACCAACAGAGAATAACACCAGGCCGTCCCCGTCCCCAAGGCAATCAAGGTATCCATATTGGCATTGTGATTTTTGAATGACTTCCAGGCACCCGTAAAAAAACGACCACCTGAATAGACCAGCACACACAGACTTAATACCGCCACCAGCAACCAGAACACGCGGCCACTGCCACTCATGCCCGGCATTGCCCCCAGCAGTCCCATTAAAAATAACGGCACACCCACGATGGCAGCAACGGCAGACTGCTTCAGTAATTGGCGATAACAATCCTGCTCAGCGAGCTCTTTTTTCTCAGTCTCGTCATCACTGCCTGTCAGCTCAGCGGCCTCGTAACCTGCCGCCACAACAGCATTGATCAAGGCCTCAGAAGTGACCGCACCCGTTACCTCAGCAGTATGCTCAGCAAAATTAACAGTTGCCTCTGCCACACCAGGCACCGCCTTAAGTGTATCTTCAACCACCGCAACACAACCGGCACAGCTCATAGCTCCGATAGAAAGTCTGATGGTCATTTTTTTGTCCACATTACCGTCCACATCAAAGGCCTCTTAACCGTGAAACTAACATCTTGCACTTCCTCCGTTCAACTGATTTTCAAGTCAGTCTCGCAGACATCTAGTCGCTACCGAAACGCCGAACCAAGATATATAAGGAATAGCGATTGTCGCAAGGACCCGCCATTTTGAGTTTTGCCAACGCAGAGCGATACTTGCCTCGTAAAACCATCAGTGACCTAATTTTCCGCATGAACCACTAGCTAGCAACAAATGCACACGCTATACTACGCAGCCACTATCATAAGGGCCTGTAGCTCAGTTGGTTAGAGCAGTGGACTCATAATCCATTGGTCGAGTGTTCGAGTCACTCCAGGCCCACCATTATTCTTAGGTTTGAGAGACTCCAGTCTCTCCAGATTTTCCGAAAACAGTCGCTGTTTCCGGCACAATTACATCGGTGACTGTATGCATTCCACCTTCTTGGAAGGGAGGCTAAATTTCGTGCGTTTGCCCTACCTTGTCCTCTAGATGATTCTGAGTGTCCCAAATGGGCAACAAGGAGATGGATGGTGCGCCCGAGAGGATTCGAACCTCTGACTTCCACCTCCGGAGGGTGGCACTCTATCCAGCTGAGCTACGGGCGCTTATGTGAAAATAGGGTTATTTAGATAAAGAAATGCTGCAAGACCAAAACTTGAAGTCAACTCCGCTGCCCTGCGATCATACCTTTATCCCGTTTTTAAATCTACCCTATGATTTCAAACTATTCGCTCAAATACTCTACGCATAAAGACTTATGCAGACTCTCCCGTTGCCAACAATAAAACCACTTCAACAAAGAAATAAATGGGTACTTATGTATGAGTTCTAAATCGAGCAGTGAACTCAGGTTGCTATTATTTTGAAAAGATTGTTGAACGCGTTGATGCCCAGATCAAGTAATGTCCAGCGTGTGATTCAATGGTCAAAGACGTGCTCGCCTCTAATATGCATGGCCTACTTCAGTGTGGTGATGGGCTGAAAGCATTTGTGATTAATTTTCTGGTCTGCCAGGTGGTCTTGTTTGATCGCGTACAAAAACGAGTCAAATTCATGACTGGATCCGTTATTTCTGAAGTGTGAAAAGTTCGATGCTCGCAATCTTCTAGAACAATGACGGGAAGATGAAGTCGGGGTGTGACTGTTTGCAAAGTGTTAGACTTAAGAATGTGAAAACAGCTCAAATTTATACCCACGTTTTAAATTATGGTGATCAGCCCTTTGAATGTTTTGATGAAAAATAAATGGGATTAAGCTATTGGCCCCAGCGTGGTAGTAAATCATTGTCAATTTCAAGTTGATCAAGTATGCGGGCAACAACAAAGTCAATCACGTCACTGATTGATTCGGGGTTTTGATAAAAACCAGGATTGGCGGGCAAAATAGTGACGCCCAACCGGGCAAGTTTAAGCGAATTTTCAAGGTGAATGGCTGACAGAGGTGCTTCTCTGTGCACCAGTATTAGTTTGTTATTTTCTTTGATGGCGACATCGGCGGCTCTTTCCATCAGGTCTGAGCTTATGCCATTGGCGGCGGCAGAAAGAAAGGCGCTGGTGCAGGGGCAGACGACCATGGCGCGGGGTGCTCCGGAACCGCTGGCAACGGGGGATGCCCACTGTTCTTTTCCCCAGACATGTAGTTGCCCTTGCTTGGCTTTATATCTCTCTGTGAGTTGTTGCTGCATGTCTGCCGGTGTGCCGGAAATTTTAACGTCGGTTTCCATGGCGATAACAATTTGTGCTGCTTTAGATATCATCAGGTGAACCTGCTCACCTGTGTTAATCAGGCATTGTAATAGTCGCAGGCCATAGGCGGCACCTGATGCTCCGGTCATGGCGATAGTGATGCTGTTTTTTGTGCCTGCGGGTTGCATATTTAGGTTCACGCCAGGGCATCCAATAATTTTTGATGAATATTGTCGAAGCCGCCGTTGCTCATGACCAGTATGTGATCGCCTGAGCGGGCAAAGCCTTTGACAAAAGAAATAATATTTTCTACGGAATTAAAAAGTTGTGCTGCCGGAATTTCATTGACCAGCTTATCCAAGTCCCAACTTAAATCGGCAGATCTATAGAACAGCACTTCGTCGGCAGTTTCAAGTGAAGCGGCCAGCGTTTCCGCGTGCACACCCATGCGCATAGTGTTTGAGCGCGGCTCTAGAATGGCGATGACTTTTGCTTTGCCAACTTTGTTGCGCAGACCATTGAGCGTTAGGTTAATTGCGGTAGGGTGGTGGGCGAAGTCGTCATAAATAGTGACACCGTTGACTACGCCGCATACCTCCATGCGTCGTTTTACATTTTTAAATTCGTTTAGCGCGGCCACGGCTTCGTGGGCAATCACGCCGGCATGACGTGCGGCAGCCACAGCGGCCAAGGCATTGTGGACGTTATGGATGCCGATCAGTGGCCAGTTTACGTCGCCGATATGTTGCTCGCCCCAGTAAATGGAAAACTGGCTGCCATCGGCGGCCAGGTCGCGCACGTGCCAGCATTTGGTTTCGGACTGTTCTACAGCCGCAGTATTGAATTGCTCCACAGGCGTCCAGCAACCCATTTTAATAACATCAACCAGATTGGGATCGCCCACGGGTGTAATGATTAAACCATTGCCTGGGACAATGCGCAGCAAATGATGAAATTGTTTTTTAATGGCCGCCAGGTCTTCAAAGATATCGGCATGGTCAAATTCAAGGTTGTTTAATACTAGAGTGCGGGGTTGGTAGTGGACAAATTTTGATCGTTTGTCGAAAAAGGCGGTGTCATATTCATCGGCTTCAACAACAAAAAATGGCGCATCGCCCAAGCGGGCTGAGATGCCAAAATTGACGGGGATACCGCCAATTAAAAAGCCTGGTGCCAGTTTGGCGTATGCCAAAATCCAGGCCAACATGCTTGCGGTGGTGGTTTTACCATGGGTGCCTGCCACGGCCAATACCCAACGGTTTTTTAAAATATAGTCTGATAGAAATTGTGGCCCGGAAGTATATGCCAGGCCACGCGCCAGCACGTATTCCACCGATTCATTGCCACGTGACATGGCATTACCTATCACCACCAGGTCTGGTTCCGGGTCTAGTGGTGCGGGGTCAAAGCCTTCGTGCAGGGTGATGCCCTGCTCTTCCAGCTGGGTGCTCATGGGGGGATAGACATTGGCGTCTGAGCCGGTCACGGT
>JAJRWO010000010.1 GCA_024276775.1 Gammaproteobacteria bacterium
AAGTTTTAGATGCGGTACACAAACTGAATAGCCGCCCCAGAAAATGCTTGGGTTATAAAACTCCGTATGAGGTTTTTGAAGAGCTGACCGGCATTAATGAAAAAACATTAACGGGTTATGCACTTATGACTTGAATTCAGGTGCAATATTATACTCGCTCCCTATTTCTATTTTTTTCACGGGATCTGATTTATGCCGGATGACTTTTATACTGTTCATATATACAGTATAAGTGAGATGAATCAGCTGTCAATCCTTGATGCTTATCCTAGTGCCATATTCTTTAAATAAAGTAGCCAATCAAGCCTTGAGTAAGGATATTCAGTTTTGGCTAGAATAGCGGCGGAAATAACGTTAACCGAAAAACAAGAACAACTTTTACGTGTATTCTCGAATAGCAGAACTCTGCCGAGACATCTTCAACTACGCGCTACGATCATATTGCTTTGTTCAAAAGGCAAAATAAATGGTGAAATCATGATTGATTTGGGGGTGACTAAAAAAACCATCACCAAGTGGCGGGCTCGCTGGGTAAATAATAGCGATAAATTATGCGCCATCGAAGCTGAAGAAAAAGGAATATCTTATCGGCGTTTAATTGAAGAAATGCTCAATGACAACCCCCGCAGTGGAGCGCCTTGTAAGTTAAGTGCTGAACACGTTTGCCTCATTATGAATGTCGCTTGTGAATCGCCAGAAGATAATGATTTTCCCTTAAGTCATTGGAGCTTATCATCCCTGGCTGATGAGCTAGTAAAACGAGAAATTGTCGACAGCATTTCAACCATAAATCTGGCATAACCATCCACACTGATTGGAGATCTCAGTCGACCATTGTTGTTTGCGTTTCGCCCAAATCGTGAGCTGTATCGGGTCTGGACAAATTAGGTTTAACCATAGATTCTGTAAAAATATTTTGGACACGATTTGGCGCCGAAAATTGTGCGGGATACCGAGGGACCAAGGGCGGTTTTGCAAAAGAAAATTTTCGTCTTAATCCAGATGGGTTATCTACAGGGATGTAGTGTACGCCGTTTTTGCAGGAGCAAAAAACGGTGACTGGTGCGGAGCGTTTTACCTCCGATGCCAATGACTATGGCATAACGGGTGCGATGTTCGTGGCAATGATGGATCGTTTTAATTTTTATGCTGTTTTCAGCAGGGATTTGTTTGTGCTATTGACTGGGGCGGGCTAATGGGTGCCCCCTTATTCCCATTCCTTAAATGGTGTTCGGCGCAGCTTATTATCGCTTGCTGCACCGAACGTGTATTGACATGCTTTACGCAAAGTTTATGCAGGGCTAATGATATGCCAATCAGTGTCGGTGTAAGAATCCGTGGGCAGGAAACGGGCTATATTCGAGAACGCCATCAATTTGGTCATTGCCTCTACCACCATTGATGCTGTCATCACCGGAACCACCATAAAGAGTGTCGTTGTTCCTACCACCATGGATAGCATCATCACCGGAACCGCCAGAAATAAAGTCACTGCCTCTATCACCATTGAGACGGTCATCGCCGCTGCCACCATAAAGACGGTCACTGCCTCTGCCGCCATTGATGCTGTCATCACCGGAACCGCCATAAAGAGTATCGTTGCCCCTGCCACCATGGATAATATCATCGCCGGAACCGCCAGAAACAAAGTCACTGCCTCTGTCACCATTGAGACGGTCATCGCCGCTGCCACCATAAAGACGGTCGCTGCCTCTGCCGCCATTGATGCTGTCATCACCGGAACCGCCACGAAGAGTGTCGTTGCCCCTGCCGCCATGGATAATATCATTGCCGGAACCACCAGAAACAAAGTCATTGCCTCTATCACCATTGAGGCGGTCATTGCCGCTGCCACCATAAAGACGGTCGCTGCCTCTGCCGCCATTGATGCTGTCATCACCGGAACCGCCACGAAGAGTGTCGTTGCCTCTACCACCTTGGATAACATCATTGCCGGAACCGCCAGAAACAAAGTCATTGCCTCTACCGGCATTGATGGTGTCATTACCGGCTCCCCCAAAAATAGTGTCATTGCCTCTACCGCCATTGATAGTGTCATTGCCGCTGCCACCAACAATACGATCATCGCCTCTGCCACCATTAATGGTGTCATTACCGCCGCCACCAAAAATAGTGTCATTGCCTCTGCCACCATTAATATTTTCGTTGGCAGCACCCCCAAAAATCATATCATTACCGTCACCGCCATCAATAGTGATATTTGGGGTGGATGGGGGTGAGTAACCAGACCATGTTATGGACCCCCTTGCTTCACCGGAACTGGTGATCAAATCATTGCCATCGCCGCCACGAACTTCCAGGTTGGCGGCTTCTTTGCGGGTAAAATAATTGTTTTCATTATTGATTGTAACGGTGACAGTACCGTCGCGATTGGTGTGGATGTTAATTCGATCGTTGCCGCTACCCGCATCAATAACCGTTTTGTCAGATGTGCGGGAAATCTTGGCTTCGTTTGTCATTGTGACTTGAGGACGTTCTGGTACTTGTATTAGTCCACGCATTGCTGATCCCATTAGATTAAGCTCCTTGTTAATTATGGTGTGATTTTAAAAACAGTCTCAGTAACCTTGTTTGCACGTCGATTGATCCTGTTATTAACGATATATCTTATGCCGATAGCAAGGATATATTGATAGCCCCCTTTCAGCACAAGTGAGATTAAAACAAAAAACAAGTGCCTTTGACTATATGGTAAGACCCTATTAGGGATGTTCCTAATGAGCGAATAAATAAGCAGACATTGGTCAGCCCTCCACGAACGAATTTTAATTCGTCCGAAATTAAGGTTTAAACCCCCGTCCTTAGGCGGGTAGCTTTACGCTAGCTGTTGAATTTATAATGCGTTATATGAAATATCGCCATGGCTCGCATACCAAATATAAAATTGAGTATCACTTCGTTTGAGTAACAAAGTGTCGCTATCAAGTGTTGACGGGGGGAAGTTGGGTTAAGAGCGAGGGTGACGTGGCGGTCGATTGTAGACTGGATGACGGACAACCGGTCGATCTCCGGATAACTCAATGTGATGCTCTCCTTTGTCACAACCCCTCCCGAAATCAAAAGGGGGAGATTACAGCTTTGGGCTAACACATATTGATGGTTTGCTTGACCCGGGTTAAGTAGCGGCATATTCTTGAGTGCTAGGTAAAGTAAAATAGAAGAGGAGGGGATATGGAAGCTTACATTTGGTTAATTTTAGCTAGCATGCTGGCCGTAGGGGTTTTAGTGGGTTATTTTATGGGGCGTAACAAAGGCGATACATCGGCACCAAAGGTTCAGGAATTAGAGGACAGTGTTACCCAGGTTAACCTGGAAATGAAGCAATATCGTAGTCAGGTAACGGATCATTTTGAAAAAACGGCTGGTTTGTTTAATCAACTAACCAATGATTACCGTAAGGTTTATGAGCACTTGGCCAATAGTTCTGAGCAATTATGTGGTGATCAGGTGGCTAAGCTGAAAAGTTTAACTGCCGAAACAAAAGTTTTGGAAGGCGAAGGCGAAAAAGTTGTCAGTCAAGCAGCTGAAGCGGCTAATGAAACCAAGACAATTGTAGAGGACGCAAAAACTGAATTAGAAGCTGCAGCGGCAGATGTAAAAACTGAGCTAAAAGCTGCAACTGAAGAGGTTAAAGTCCACTCAGAAGAGGTATTGCCAGAATCAGAAACTAAGGCTAGTTTAGATTCAGAAAAAAATTCAGTGACACCAACAACGGATAAAAAAACTAACGAAGCCCGCAGTATTCACTAAATTCGTTTCAGAACCAGAAAGCTGTAATCGAACGCATTGACCTCATCGGCAGCATGGTTAATGCGTTCGACTTCTTGCCATTGATTGAGGTTAATCTCTGGAAACCAAGCGTCACCCTTAATCTCAGCATGAACCAGGGTTAGGTAAAGTCGGTCTGCCAGTGGCAGAGTTTGTTTGTAGAACGAGGCACCGCCAATAATCATGACTTCTTTTTCATCACGGCAGAGCTGAAGGGCGGCATGGGTAGTGTTCACTACCTCACAAGCCTCAATTTTGAGTGTTTCGTCACGACTAATAATAATATTGCGGCGTTTTGGCAAAGGTTTACCAATGGAATCATAAGTTTTGCGCCCCATTATCACTGGCTTGCCGATGGTTTGTTGCCGAAACCACTTCATATCGGCGGGCAAACGCCAAGGCAATTGATTATCGATACCGATTACCCGGTTATCAGCCATGGCAGCAATGATAGAAATAATCATATGGCGATGGGGGCTTTGATATGTGGGTGAGAGACATAACCCACCAGTTCAAAGTCTTCAAATTTGAAATCGAAGATGTTTTTTACCTCTGGGTTGATCTGCATTTGCGGTAGGGGAAAGGGTTTGCGTGCTAACAGAATCTCGGTTTGTTGCAGGTGATTAAGATAGAGGTGGGCATCGCCAAAGGTATGCACAAAATCACCTGGTTTCAGGCCACAAACCTGGGCAATCATCATGGTCAACAGGGCATACGAGGCGATATTAAAAGGTACCCCCAAAAAGATATCGGCACTCCGTTGATACAACTGGCAAGAGAGTTTGCCATCAACCACATAAAACTGGAAAAAGGCGTGGCAAGGAGCAAGCGCCATGCGGCCTGCTGCAACATTGGCCTGCGGGCTGATTGATTCACTGGGTAA
>JAJRWO010000119.1 GCA_024276775.1 Gammaproteobacteria bacterium
AAAGATATCGGCACTCCGTTGATACAACTGGCAAGAGAGTTTGCCATCAACCACATAAAACTGGAAAAAGGCGTGGCAAGGAGCAAGCGCCATGCGGCCTGCTGCAACATTGGCCTGCGGGCTGATTGATTCACTGGGTAAGTCAGCAGGGTTCCAAGCGCTGACAATCAGGCGGCGTGAATCAGGATTTTTTTTGATTTGTTGAATGAGGTCGCCGAGCTGGTCAAGGACACGGCTATCGGCTGTATGCCATGAACGCCACTGCTTACCATAGATCGGGCCAAGATCACCATCATCCGTGGCCCACTCATCCCAAATGCTAATGTCGTTGTCTTTTAGGTATTTGGTGTTGGTATCACCATTAATAAACCACAGTAATTCGTGAATGATGGAACGTAAGTGACATTTTTTGCTGGTGACCAGTGGAAAGCCCTGATTTAGATCAAAGCGCATTTGATAACCAAATACGCTGATAGTGCCAGTGCCGGTGCGGTCTTTTTTGCGGTGACCTTTCTCATACACATGGCGGATTAAATCGAGATATTGCTGCATGGCTATTCTGCTTGTTATGAATTAAGTTGTGTGTGTTTGGCGTTTATAAGCAAACAACATGATGGCAGCGCCGGCGATAATCATGGGCAGGGAAAGTAATTGTCCTTCGGTTAGCCAGCCAAAAGCAAGATAGCCAATGTGGGCATCAGGTTGGCGGAAAAATTCGGTAATAATGCGGAAAATACCGTAACACATGAGAAACAAGCCTGATATTGCCATGCTGGGCCTGGGCTTGCGCGAATAAAACCACAGGATCAAGAACAGTAACAAGCCTTCCATGCCGGCCTGATAAAGCTGTGATGGATGGCGTGGTAGCTCGCCTGCATAAGGAAATACCATGCCCCAAGGCACCTCAGTGGTACGACCCCACAACTCGCCATTAATGAAGTTGCCGATACGACCCGCGCCAAGGCCAATGGGCACCAAAGGTGCAAGAAAATCGGTGACGACAAACAAGCGCAAATTGAGCTTGCGAGCATAAAGCCACATCGACACAATGACTCCAATCAAACCTCCGTGAAAGGCCATGCCCCCTTCCCATACTTTAAGGATATTTAGCGGGTGTTCGATGTAGTTAGCAAAATCATAAAATAAAATATAGCCAATTCGGCCACCTAGCACCGCACCTAGGGCACCATAAAAAATCAGGTCAGAGATTTGTTCAGCCGTCAGGGGTGAGTTTGGCAGTTTAGCGCGTAGATTCCCCAGCCACCAAGCTGCGCCAAAGCCAATCAGGTACATAATGCCGTACCAATGGATTTTTAGGGGGCCGAGTGAGAATGCGATCGGGTCAATTTCAGGATAAGTCAGCATAGGTGTTTAGTATATAGCGTTATTAGCTCGGTGTGACCCGGCAGAAAAAGGCTTTGAGATAATCAGTTTCCGGAATAGCAGGATGGATAGGGTGATCCGGCCCTTGGTGGCCCTGCTCAAGCAACACCAAGCTTCTGTCGAGGTGGCGGCTGTTTTTAAGCAGGATCTGCTGTAAGCGGTCTCGTTCAAGATGGTGTGAACAGGAGGCCGAAACCAATATGCCATCGCGTGCCAGTATTTGCATGGCCAACTGGTTGATACGGCGATAGGCCTCCAGGCCTGATTTCACGTCTTTGCGTCGTTTGATGAAGGCGGGCGGGTCAAGCAATATGACATCGAAACGCTGTTTATCTTCACGCAGCGCTTTGAGTGCGGCAAAGGCATCGCCCTTAATGGTACTAACCTTGTTGGCAACATTATTAAGGGCGGCATTGGCGTCGACCTGATCCAGTGCCGTGGCAGATGAGTCAATGCAGAATACCTCACTGGCGCCATTGACGGCTGCCGGGATACCCCAAGCACCCATATAACTGAATACATCCAGTACCCGCAGGCCTTTAACATAATGGCAGGCGCGCTCGCGATTGAGGCGGTGGTCGTAAAACCAGCCAGTTTTTTGGCCGCTCAGGGCGGGTGCCTGAAAATGGCAGCCATTTTCGATGATCTCGATCATTTCGGGTGTTTCACCTAAGACTGTTTCAACATAGCTGGGCAGGCCTTCCAATTTACGTACCGAACTATCGTTGCGCATGATGATCGTCGTTGGTTTCAGTACTTTGTCTAGTGCGGCGATGATGGCTTCTTTTTGCATCTCCATGCCGGCACTGGTGATTTGTACACTGAGTACATCACCGAATCGATCCACCACCAGGCCGGGCAAGGCATCACTTTCACCAAACACCAGGCGGTAGTAAGGGGTCGGGAACAGTCGCTGACGCAGACTCAAGGCCACCTTGAAGCGATGGCTCAACAGGGATTGATCGAGAAAGTGTTTTTTATCCCGGCTAATCAATCGGGCACAAATTAAAGAGTGCGGATTGATATAGGCATTACCGATAAACTTTCCCGTTGAGTCAATGACTTGAATCTGATCACCGGGATTAAACAGGTCAAGTGGCGTCGCTTTGGTATCAACTTCATTACTGAAAACCCACAGGTGGCCCGCCCGGAGGCGGCGTTCTTCGTTTTTACGGAGTCTTAATTCTGCCGGGGTATTCATAAGGATTTGATCTGCGTAGATTTTGTGGCAAGCATTATAGCTTGGTAAGGGGGGTATAGGCGATTTTGGCTTTCTTTTAGGCAGCGAAATCAGGATAATACCGGCTATCAATATTTTTGGCCAAGATTTCATTTCCATATATAAGGAACAGGATTATGCATAACGGAGTTTCAGTCACTCAGTTCATTATCGAAGAGCAGCGTCGCCTGCCAGGCGCCACGGGTGATTTTACATCACTGCTTAACGATGTGGTTAGCGCCTGTAAAGTAATCGCTAACCTGGTGAACAAAGGTTCATTGATTGGCGTGTTGGGCACAGCAGAGACTGAAAACATACAGGGTGAAACCCAGAAGAAACTCGATATCATCACCAACGAAGTCTTCATCAAATCAAATGAATGGGCTGGCCATCTGGCGGCCATGGCATCGGAAGAGGAAGATGATATTTATCCAATTCCTGCTCAGTACCCTAAGGGTAAGTACTTAATGTCTTTTGACCCATTGGATGGCTCTTCAAATATTGATGTCAACATCTCTGTGGGCACCATTTTCTCAATCACTAAATGCCCAGAGGGGATTACTGAGCCCACCAGAGAAGATTTTTTAATTCCAGGTACTGAACAAATCTGTGCCGGTTATGCCCTCTATGGCCCATCTACCATGTTAGTTTTGACCACGGGTAACGGCGTCAATGGTTTTACCCTGGATAGGGATATCGGTGAGTTCATTCTGACTCATCCAAACATGACGATCCCAGCCGATACGCGTGAGTTCTCAATCAATACATCTAACCAGCGTTTCTGGGAAGCACCTGTTCAGCGTTATATTGACGAGTGCCTGCAAGGTAAAGAAGGCCCGCGTGGTGAAGACTTCAATATGCGCTGGGTTGCTTCAATGGTTGCTGAAGTTCACCGTATTTTGACTCGCGGCGGTATCTTTATGTATCCAAAAGATAATAAAGACCCAAGCAAGGCTGGCAAATTGCGTCTAATGTACGAAGCTAATCCAATGTCCATGATTGTTGAACAGGCCGGTGGTGTTTCACACACAGGTTATGAGCGGATCATGGAAGTACAACCAAACGATATTCACCAGCGTGTACCTGTTATTTTAGGTTCAAAAAACGAGGTTGAACGGCTAATCAGTTACCACAAAAACTAAAAAACTTCCAAGTATTGTCAGGCAAAACCTGGCACGCTTTAAGGAATGAAAGTCATGTAACGTCGACAAAGAAGTGTTGAAGCAGAGATGCGATCTGTCAATGTTATATGTTTTCCATTCCTATGGGCGTGTCGGGTTTTTTGGGGTTAAATGGGGGGTTTTATGGGGTCAGCAACACAAGCAGTAGAGTCACCACCGATAGCAGACGTAATACAAAAATTCACATATGCCGATTTAATCGTCAGCTACCTGGTACAAATTGATGTTGAATACATCTTTGGTGTGCCAGGCGGCGGGATCGAGCCGCTTTATAATGCACTGGCAAGGCATCTTCGACAACCGGTCGAACAACTAACACAGCAATGGCCAGCGAATAGCCAAGCGTCCATGCACCAACATAACAACAAAACGCATATTAAATCGGTGGTTGCCCGGCATGAAACAGGGGCCGCATTTATGGCTGATGGCTATGCCCGTGAAACCGGGCGTTTAGGTGTGTGTTGTGCCACCACCGGCCCAGGGGCAACTAATCTGATTACCGGTGTCGCATCAGCCTATGCCGATCACATTCCCATGTTAGTCATCACACCGCAAACAGCTTTGCCTTATTTTGGCAAAGGTG
>JAJRWO010000120.1 GCA_024276775.1 Gammaproteobacteria bacterium
AAAAACCAGACTCACCGCAATGCTGATGATGATTGAGGTGGTCAGAGGAAAATAGAATTTAAAGTTTTTCTTTTCCAGTGCGATGTCACCGGGCAGATGGCCAAGGCCAGTCTTTTGCAGTAGCGGCCATAGCAGGCCGAGGACTATCAGGACAGTGCCGATGCTGATCAGTATTTTTTGCACGTTGATGCCGGGGGCAGGTGGCGTTATGTTATCTGCCCCAGCGATATATTTTAGGTGATGCTGCGGACGCCATCTTGGGTGCCAAGCAATAACACATCGGCTGGGCGCTGGGCAAACAGGCCGTTGGTGACAACGCCAACAATGCTGTTAATGGCGATTTCTACGTCAACCGGGTTCAGAATTTCCATGTTGTGGATATCGAGAATGATGTTACCGTTATCGGTAACAAAACCTTCGCGGTAGACGGGTTCACTCCCTAGTTTGACCAGTTGACGGGCGACATAGCTGCGGGCCATGGGGATGACTTCGATGGGCAGTGGGAATGCGCCGAGCATGTCCACCAGCTTTGATTCGTCAGCAATGCAGACAAATTTTTCTGCTGCGGCAGCAATAATCTTCTCGCGCGTCAGGGCACCGCCGCCGCCCTTGACCAAGTGCAGGTATTTGTTGGATTCGTCGGCACCATCGACATATAGCGGAATGTTGCCAACAGCATTCAGCTCCATCACCTCAATGCCATGCCGGCGCAGGCGGTCGGCGCTGGCTTCTGAGCTAGCCACGGTGCCATCGATTTTGCCCTTTATTTTTGCCAGGCCATCAATGAAGTGGTTGGCGGTTGAGCCTGTGCCAATGCCGACAATCATGCCGGGCTCTACGTATTCCAGTGCTGCTTCAGCGACCTGTTTTTTCATTTCATCTTGTGATAAGGCCATGCGCTACCCCTTAAGGTGTTTATTTTGAATTATTCACATCATACCGCCACTCTATTGATAAGTCACCGCTATGCTTATTTGGAAGAAACTGATAATTTAGCCCCATGCCTCAAAAATATATCGAAAAAATCCTCAAGGCCCGCGTCTATGATGTTGCCATTGAGACGCCACTGGATGAGATGCGCAGCCTGTCAAAACGGTTGGGCAATACAGTGTTATTGAAGCGTGAAGATCTGCAACCGGTGTTCTCATTTAAGTTACGAGGGGCCTACAACAAAATTGTCAGCCTTTCCGCCGAGGCCCAGGCCAAAGGGGTGATTGCGGCATCGGCGGGAAATCATGCCCAGGGGGTGGCGTTGTCGGCGCAAAAACTCGGCATTAAAGCGGTCATTGTTATGCCCAAGACAACGCCAGCAATCAAGCTTGCCTCGGTGCGCTCTTACGGTGCCAGGGCGGTGTTGTTTGGTGATACTTATGATGAGGCTTATCAGCACGCGGTAGCGTTGGCCGAAAAAGACGGGATGACGTTTGTTCATCCCTACGATGACCCTGATGTCATTGCTGGTCAGGGCACGGTGGCGCTGGAGATCTTGCGCCAGCATACCGGCGAGTTGGACGCCGTGTTCGTGCCTGTTGGTGGTGGTGGCCTGATTGCCGGAATGGCGGCCTTTATCAAATATTTGCACCCACAGGTAAAGATTATCGGCGTTGAGCCGGAGGATGCGCCTTGCATGTACCAGGCGTTGAAAAATAAACGCAGGGTCAAACTGGATCGGGTGGGGCTTTTTGCTGATGGTGCGGCTGTGCGTCAGGTCGGCAAAGAGCCTTATCGAATTGCCCGTCAGTGCGTTGATGAGGTGATTCTGGTGACGACGGATGAGATCTGTGCTGCGATCAAGGATATTTTTGACGACACCCGTTCGATTGCTGAACCTGCAGGTGCGTTGGCGGTGGCGGGAGTCAAAAAATTTATTGAACGTGAAGGATTTAGTGGCAAAACCTTGGTCGCCATCGATAGTGGTGCCAATATGAATTTTGATCGGCTACGTCATATCTCGGAACGGGCCGAACTGGGAGAACGCAATGAAGCGATTCTGGCAGTAACGATCCCGGAACAACCCGGCAGCTTCCGTCAGTTCTGCAATACCATTGGCAAACGTGGCGTGACAGAATTTAATTACCGTTATGCGTCCGCTAAGGATGCTCAGGTGTTTGTTGGTGTGCAGTTGGCCGGCAGTGATGACGCTAAGGATGAATTGATTGCGCGTTTGACGAATAAGGCTTATCCGGTTGTGGATATGAGTGACAATGAGATGGCCAAATTGCATATTCGCCATTTGGTGGGAGGGCATGCGGGGGTAGAGAATGAGCTGCTGTATCGGTTTGAATTTCCGGAACGGCCGGGTGCGTTATTGGCGTTTTTGACCAAGATGGGCCAGGACTGGAATATTAGTCTGTTTCACTACCGTAACCATGGAGCCGCCTATGGCCGGGTGCTGGTGGGGGTGCAGGTGCCGAGTGGCGGTAAAAAGCAGTTTCAGGCATTTCTTGAAGAGCTGGGTTATACCTATCAGGAAGAGAGTGACAATCCGGCTTATAAGTTGTTTTTGAGTTAAGGCGGCCTCATCATTACTTGCGAATTTTTAAGGAATGGAAATGGTATATGATTGCCATCGATTGAATGGGCTACAGTTTTTCACTTGATAGCCGATTGTTTTTGTTAATCGTGATATTCAAGACATGCTGAACAGGCTTCATTTAATGCTGAGTTTTTTTAAAAACAAGAAGGAATTCCCCACTTCCAGTCAAGATAAGGAAGTGCTTGATGGACGCACTATTTTTCGTTTGATGCGTCATTTTTATGTGGGTGCCAAGCTTCAATATTATCCTGAATATCAGAAGAATATCGTGCTCGACTCGGTGGTCATTGCATATGCTATTAATGACCTGTTGGTATATTCGACGACAGATTTGAGGTGTGATGATAGCAACGGCATCTTGGAGTTTTTTGATCAGACGCAGAAGCGGGTGTTTAAAAAAATTACCAGCTTTAGAATTGTCTTACCGGTTTTCAGTCAAAGCGAGGCCAAGCTGGATTACATTCGGCGTGAAGAGCTGCTTAAAATTGGCGGCCTGGTTAAAGGTAATGTGATTACCTTGATGGCCGAGCAGTCAGGCGGCCAGGTGCCCGTGCTTGAAACCATCGTCGAGAAACGTATCCTGTTGAAAGAAGGCTTTTACGCCAATCAGACCGTGGCCCTGCTTGAGGTGGATGCGGCTACGTTAATGCTGTCTGATCAACGTGCTCACCTACGGCTCAAAACGAATATTCCTACCACGATTCAGGTGAGTAAACGAGGTGAGTATGCCTTGCTGAGCTGTACCATGATTGATTTCTCGGACCGTTCTTTGCGGTTACAGATAGGGGCTGAGAATGTTGCTGAGGGAATGCCTAAAGAGGGTGGGAAATTGATTGTTTCGTTTAACCTGCCTGGACAATCAGAATATATCTCGTTGCTGGGTGAAGTCTTTCGTATCGAGGCTGGTGCCATTGTAGTGATGCTGACGGGCTTTGTAAAAGGTGGTCAGTCCATTGAGCTGGGGCAGATCGAGATGTTAAAAATTAAAGCCAATTTATTGCAGCATGCCGGTGCTAACCTGGCGAAATAAATTTGACGATTTCTCTGTCAAGGCATTTTTTAGCTATTCCGCAGACAAAATCAACCCCCATGCTTGTTTGCTCACTGGCATGATCGACAAGCGATTGCCGCGTCGTACCAAGGCCATTTTTTCCAGTCCCGGCATTTCTTTTAACTCGTTCAGGCTGATGCAGCGTTTCAGTTTACGTTTGAATTTAATGTCGACCATAAACCAGCGTGGGTTTTCTGCTGTGCTTTTGGGGTCGAAGTATGTTGACTCCGGGTTCCAGGAGGTGAAGTCAGGATAGCTTTCTTTGACAACCTGCATAATGCCAACGATGCCGGGTACCTTGCAGTTGGAATGATAGAAAAAAACCAGATCCCCCTTTTTCATCTCGTCGCGCATCATGTTACGGGCTTGATAATTGCGTACCCCGTCCCAGTGTTCAGTCTTATTCGGCATGGCGATGAGGTGGTCGATACCAAACACATCAGGTTCTGATTTCATTAGCCAATAATTCACGGGCTGGATCCTTAGTTTAGAGTTTTAGCTGACGGATATTGTAAATCGATTTTTCGGTAACAATAGCATCGAGTGGGATATCCCAGGGCTGGAAGGGCAGTTGTTCGAATTTTTGCAGCTCATAGGCAATGCCCACCAGGCGAGGCTTGCGCCAGTGCTGGCGTAGACGCAAAAAATTCAGGGTGCGGTCGTAATAGCCCTTGCCCATGCCGAGGCGGTTGCCGTTGCTGTCAAACGCTACCAGTGGCATTAGCACCAGATCCAGGCCATAGCTGCGGTGGGTTTTATGAAGGGGGGTGTCAGGTTCGCCAATGCCAAACCGGTTACTCACCAGTCGGCCATTTTTTTTGTAGGCAGAAAACCAGAGGCGATTGACGTTGGGCAGACCGATGACGGGCAGATGCCATTGCTTTTTCTGTTGCCAGGCCAGCCGCATTAATGGTGTCAGATCTGGTTCGCTGTCATTGCTGAGAAAGCCAGCGATGCGCTGGCTGTTACGAAACAGTTGGCTA
>JAJRWO010000121.1 GCA_024276775.1 Gammaproteobacteria bacterium
AAAAAAGAGTGCGATTTCAGGTAAGCATCGATGCATTCGGTAAAAAAGTGTTAGTCATAACAGCGAGCGGTTAAATTGCGAGCGACCCTGGAGTTTGTAATTTGTTTTTCTGAGTTTTCGTTCGGGCACTAGCTAGCCACTTAGCCGTGGATAATCCCCGTTCACATCACCATAGAACCCGTCGGCCAGAACCACGCGACAACGCCTTGTAGAAGGCGGTAGATTTGAGCCTCAGCATTCACGCATAGAGACTTGACATGATCACAATACTCCGAAACACCATGAACAACCTGGGGCCTGGGCTGCTTTATGCCGGCGCAGCAGTGGGTGTATCGCATCTGGTTATGTCCACCAAGGCCGGGGCCAGTTATGAGTTTTTGTTCCTGCTGCTGATTCCACTAATTCACCTGATTAAATATCCGTTTTATAAATTTGGCCCCCAATACACGGCATTAACCGGGCGCAATATTCTGCACGGTTATCATGCGCTGGGAAAATGGGCATTGGGAATCTACATCGTGATGACGGTGCTCTCCATGTGCCTGATCCAGGCAGCGGTGACTATCGTTACCAGCGCTATCGCGATTCATTTTTTTGGTTTGAGCTTGCCTGCCGAATACATGCCGCACATACCGGCGATTTTGGTGCTTATCGCGGCGGCCACTATTTTATATGTGGGCCAGTACAGTCTGCTGGATAAAATGATGAAGGCCATCATCATCATTCTCACACTCACGACTATCGCCGCTTTGATCATGGTATTGCTCACCCACCAGGAGAGTGGCGAGGCCAGTGTTTCACCGCTGTTCAGTCTCTACGAGCATGCCGACATAATCTTTCTCGCCGCCTTTCTCGGCTGGATGCCTGCACCGATGGATGTCAGTGTTTGGCACTCGGTTTGGTCGGAAGAGAACAACCGCAAAAACGGCCAACGGCTCTCACTGTCAAAGGCGATGCTCGATTTCAGAGTGGGGTTTTTTGGCACGGCGCTACTGGCGATGGCTTTCCTGTCGCTGGGGGCAATGGTGATGTTCGACAGCGGCGAAGCCCCATCAGAAAAAGGTGCTGTTTTTGCCGCTCAGTTGATCGATATGTACACCCATTCACTAGGTGACTGGGCCTATCCACTGATTGGCATCGCGGCCCTGGCCACCATGTTCAGCACCACACTCACTTGCCTGGATGCCTATCCCAGAACGCTGGAAGAGAGCTATTTCATCTGGAAAGGTCAGGGGGAATACGCCTCACGTCAGGGCGCAACAAAAACAATATACCGAATTATTCTGGCAACAGCCGTACTGGGCACCATTACCATATTTCTGATTATCAAAAATATTTCCGGCGCGATGGGTCTGATTGTCACCATCGCCACGGTTGTCGCTTTCATCTCTGCGCCAATAATTGCTTACATCAACTATCGGGTTATGCAGGGTGAAACCATCAAAAAAGAAGATAGACCCAACAAATTGATGGCCGTTTGGAGCAAGACAAGCATCACGATAATGGCCCTGTTCAGCTTGGCCTACCTGCTCCTTATTGCGATCAGATAAAAATGCTCACATGGGAACGAGAAACAATTAAAAATCAAGCCATAACGAATAAACGAGTGTATTTTGAATACACCTACCTGGGCGATTCAAACAAAGCAGTTATCAGTGCATTAGGGGTAAGTCATCTGGCCATTGGCATGACCGTCTAGTGTAAATTAATTAGCCACATGCACAGTTCATGTTAGAAATACGCGCCTCCTTCAGGCTCATTTCATGTTGGGCAAGGCTAAAGCTCCAAATTCTGGTAAGATTCCCCTTTTTTGCGGATAGTCTTTTTTTATGCGTACGCGCATTAAAATCTGTGGCATTACTCGACCTGAAGATGGTATTGAGGCCGCCCGGTTGGGTGCGGATGCGATTGGCCTGGTGTTTTATGATAAAAGCCCTCGAACGGTGACGCCAAGCCAGGCGGCGGAGGTTATTGCCGCCTTACCTGCGTTTGTAACCACGGTGGGGTTGTTTGTCGATCCTGAACCGGGCCGTGTTGATGCGCTATTGGCTCAAGTGCCGCTGGACTTAATCCAGTTTCATGGCAATGAAACGCCAGCATTGTGTCGTCGCTTTGGACGACCCTATTTAAAGGCCATTCGCATGCGTGAGGGTGTTGATTTGGCCGCAGAACAACAGCGTTTTAGCGATGCCCGAGGCTTGTTGCTGGATACCTATCAGCCGGGGATACCCGGAGGTACGGGAGAGGCGTTTGAATGGGGGCGGGTGCCTAAAGGCCTCGCTGCCTCGATAGTGCTGGCGGGTGGTTTAGGGCCGGGTAATGTTGCTGCGGCAATTAAACAAGTGAAGCCTTACGCGGTCGACGTTAGTGGCGGTGTAGAGGCGAGCAAGGGAATCAAGGATGTGGCTAAACTGGCTGCATTCATAGGAGAAGTAAGACGTGTCGAAAGCGAATTTACCTGATACCAATGGCCACTTCGGCCCCTACGGTGGTCGTTTTTGTGCTGAAACTCTGATGGAACCGCTGGACGAATTACTGGCGGCCTATGAGCGCTTGAAGCATGATGCCAGTTTTCAGGCGGAGTATGACAAGGATCTGGCCGACTATGTGGGTCGCCCATCACCGCTTTATCTTGCCGAGCGCTGGACCGAACGCCTTGGTGGTGCCAAGGTCTATCTGAAACGTGAAGACCTGAATCATACCGGTGCCCACAAGATCAATAACACCATCGGCCAGGCCTTGTTGGCCAAACACTTGGGTAAGACCCGTATTATTGCCGAGACCGGTGCCGGTCAACATGGTGTGGCTTCGGCCACTGTTGCGGCTCGATTGGGACTGGAATGTGTGGTTTATATGGGTGCGGAAGATGTTAAGCGCCAAGCGCTGAATGTCTATCGCATGAAGTTACTGGGTGCCGAGGTGGTGTCGGTAACCTCGGGCTCCAGAACCTTGAAAGACGCATTAAATGAAGCCATGCGTGATTGGGTGACGAATATTGACAATACCTTCTACATCATTGGTACTGTGGCAGGGCCGCATCCTTACCCAATGTTGGTGCGTGATTTTCAGACGGTGATTGGCCGTGAGGCCAAACGCCAGATACTGGCAGCCGAAGGCCGTCTGCCGGATGCCCTGGTTGCCTGTGTTGGCGGCGGTTCTAACGCCATTGGTCTGTTCTATCCCTTTATTGATGATGAAACTGTGGCTATCTACGGTGTTGAAGGCGGCGGTGATGGTGTTGATACGCCGCGTCATGCTGCGCCACTGTGTGCTGGCCGCCCTGGCGTCTTGCATGGTAATCGCACTTATCTGGTGGAAGATGACAACGGCCAGATTATCGAAACGCATTCTGTCTCTGCTGGCCTGGATTATCCAGGTGTTGGTCCCGAGCATGCGTGGTTAAAAGACAGTGGCCGTGCCAATTACGTGGCAGCCACGGATACTGAAGCCTTGCAAGCGTTTCATGACCTGACTCGCATCGAAGGCATCATGCCAGCGCTGGAGTCTAGTCATGCCTTGGCTCATGCCACCAAGCTAGCGCCGCAGATGGGCAAGGATAAAATCATTATCGTCAACCTGTCTGGTCGGGGAGATAAAGATATCCATACTGTTGCCGGGCTGGAGGGAATTACCGTATGAGCCGTATCGGACAATGTTTTGTTGATTTGAAAGCCAATGGCCGCAAGGCCTTGATCCCTTTTGTGACTGCCGGCGACCCCAACCCTTGTGTCACCGTACCACTGTTGCATGCCATGGTTGAGGCTGGAGCCGACCTGCTTGAACTGGGGGTGCCATTTTCTGACCCGATGGCCGAAGGGCCAGTGATACAGAAAGCCTGTGAGCGCGCTTTGATGCACAATACCAGCCTGCGTGATGTGCTGGCGATGGTGAAGACGTTTCGTCAAACGAATAACAAAACGCCCATTATTCTGATGGGCTACATGAACCCGGTTGAGGCAATGGGCTATCAAACATTTGCCCAAGCGGCGCTTGAATCGGGTGTTGATGGTTTGTTAACCGTGGATATGCCGCCGGAAGAGGCGGGTGACCTGCTGGCTGCGCTGGCTGAAGCCAGTATTGATCCTATCTTTTTGTTGGCACCTACCACGGTTGATGAGCGTATTGCCAAGATCTGTGCCGACACCAGTGGTTTTGTATACTATGTTTCATTAAAGGGCGTCACTGGCGCGGTCAATTTGGACGTTGCTGCGGTGGCCCACAAGGTTAAGCAGATTCGCAGGCACACTGATCTGCCAATAGGTGTTGGTTTTGGCATTCGTGACGCAGAAACGGCTCAGCGGGTTGCGGCGGTCGCCGATGCGGTGGTAGTGGGCAGTGCGGTCGTCAGTCGCGTTGCTGAAAATGCCGACCAGCCAGAAAAAATTAACGAGTCGGTTTGCAGCTTGTTGCGCGGGATGCGTGCAGCAATGGACGCATAGAAAACTGTCGTTACATACATTATTTAGAACGCAGGAATAAAGACCATGAGTTGGTTTGAAAATCTTTTACCTTTACGTATTCGCACAGATGCCAGTAGCAAAAAATCTATTCCGGAAGGCCTGTGGACCAAGTGTGATAGCTGTGGTGCGGTATTGTACCGCTCTGAGTTAGAGCGTAACGCGGATGTCTGTATGAAGTGTGACCATCACCATCGTATTGGTGCTCGTCGTCGCCTGGATTTATTTCTGGATCAGGATGGCCGTGAAGAGATTGGTGCCAAACTGGAACCCATCGATATTCTCAAATTCAAAGACAGCAAAAAATACAAAGACCGGATTACCCTGGCGCAAAAAAATACCAATGAAACGGATGCCTTGATTGCCATGAAGGGCACGCTTAAGGGCATGCCACTGACTGCCGCTGCATTTGAGTTTAAATATATGGGCGGTTCAATGGGATCAGTGGTGGGGGAACGTTTTGTCCGCGCGGCTAATATCAGCCTTGAACAGCGGATTCCATTTGTCTGTTTTTCTGCCAGCGGTGGTGCACGGATGCAAGAGGCTTTGTTCTCTCTGATGCAGATGGCCAAAACCAGTGCT
>JAJRWO010000122.1 GCA_024276775.1 Gammaproteobacteria bacterium
AAGCCGTTGAAGCCGTTAAAGCCGTTAAAGTTGTTGAAGCCGTTAAAGTTGTTAAAGCCGTTAAAGCCGTTAAAGTTGTTGAAGTTTCTGAGACCATTGAAGAATTCACTCCGCCAGAAATATTAAAACCAGTAATGGCTGCGACTGCAATCGCAGTCAAAGATGTTGTCCCCCTCAGAATTGAAAAATCTGTTGCCACTGAAAATATGGCGTCAACGAAAAAAGTTAAATTGGAGCCAATGGGAGAGTCAATTCTGGACTCTGAATTGAGCTTTCTTGTTTTTAATTTGATGCATTTTTATGAGCGGGGTGACGTCACTAATTTTTCTGCTTTATTCACCAAGGATGCAGTGGTCAATGGGATGGATGGAATTGTAAAAATTAGAAAAGATTACAAAAGATTGTTTCTATCAACGGACAAGCGTCAGATGGACGTTGGCGACATGAAATGGATGCATGAACCGGGTAAGGCGATTGGTCGTGGTGAATTCACCGTCTCAGTATGGAGAAAAGAAGGTCTGAAACCATTTCTCCAGCAAGGAATATTAAATGTTGAACTAATCAAAGATGAAGATAAATTATTAATAAAAAATTTACTTTATGAATTAAATTAAACCTAAATTAATTGGGTATAAAGGCAGAGTGCAACCATATAGGCTGCACTCTGTAAAGGCGATCATATGGTTAAGACCCGCGAATAACTAATAAACACCAACGTCCAGATAGCTACGCGATATCTTTTCGATAGCGATCATATAGCCCGCAGTGCGTAGATCCTGTACCTTGTCATTTCGGTTGAGCAGCTCACTGAGTTGTTGATAGCCGCTGCGCATGGTGTCATCCAGGCCAGAGTTGACCAGATCTTCTTCCGAAGCACCGCGAATAACCCTTTTGCGAACATCGTCGCTGATGCATTTTCCGGTCAGATCTTCAAGCAGGTGAGCAAATTCACGGCTGCGCATTTCTTCATGGCGGTGTTGCATACGACCAAAACGAATGTGCGACAGATTTCTAATCCATTCGAAATATGACACGGTGACCCCCCCGGCATTGGCATAAATATCGGGAATGATAATGATACCTTTTTTGCAAAGAATTTTGTCCGCCTCAAAGGTGACTGGGCCATTGGCTGCTTCAACGATTAACTTGGTTTGGATGCGGTCGGCATTTTCGCTGGTGATTTGGGCTTCTACCGCCGCAGGGATCAGGATGTCACACTCCATTTCCAGCGCTTTGATGCCATTTTCGTTGAAGCTGGCACTGGGAAACCCCCGCATGGTTTTGTGTTCAAGGATATGGGCGTGCAGGGCTTCTATGTTGAGGCCGTTTTCATCGACCAGTACACCTTCACTTTTGATGATGGCAATGATCTTGACATCGTCTTCAGTCGATAGAAGTCGTGTGGCGTGATAGCCGACATTACCAAAGCCTTGAACGACAATGCGTTTGCCTGCCAGACCCGGGGGGAGGCGGGCCTTTTTGACATCCGCAGAGTGGCGGAAAAACTCCTGAATCGCGTATTGCACCCCGCGACCTGTGGCCTCGGTGCGGCCATGGATGCCGCCATGCTGAATTGGATTGCCAGTCACGCAAGCCTGGTAATTAATGTCGTCAGGAAATAGGTGCTTATAGGTGTCGGCCATCCAGGCCATTTCACGCTGCCCCGTACCAACATCAGGTGCCGGGACGTTAGTGGATGGACTGAGAAAACCTTTGCGTACTAGTTCTGTGGTGAAACGGCGGGTAATCATCTGCAGCTCATCACGGCTGTATTTGCCGGGATCGATAAGCAGGGCACCTTTTGAACCGCCAAACGGAATATCCATCAGAGCGCATTTGTAGCTCATCAATGATGCCAAGGCCTCGACTTCATCCTGGCTGGCATATGGGGCATAACGAATGCCACCTTTGGCTGGTAGTCGATGGGTGCTATGGACTGCTCGCCAACCGGTAAACATTTCGATTTTATCGCGGATCTTGACTGGAAAAGTGACCTGGATAGTAGAGGAACAGGCCTTGATTGCAGCGGCAGTGTCGCTTCTCAGGTCCATCGCCGCGATGGCTTGATCAACCTGATAATTAACATTCTGGCTAAATGAAAGTGTGTTTGCGGTTGGCTCCGACATTGATGGCCTCCTTGGCCGGATTAGGTATTGCTCATACATGGATGAAAAGTATCTGCAGTTATCAGCGGCAGTTAATGAAAATGTTTTAACCATCAGGTCAATTTTTAATCATTAATTGCAGCCTCTGCGCAATCTGGCAAATGCTATCACAATGCCCTTTATGTGTTTGCCGAAGAAAGAAGATGTCTTAAGCGAGTATTGTCCAGTTTTCTCAGGTCTATTGCCTTCAATTATTCTCCGTGCGTCTTTTTTGATATTTGTTTGCAAATATGGGTCTTTAAGCATTCGCCGTGATTGACGGTAAGTTTTAACCGGATACGGCTGAATTCTGTTAAACTGGATGTTTTCACTTTAACAATTTCAGGCAATTTTTAGTGGCATTACATTGGCTTAAACGAATATTCTCATCGGGGCGGAAAGAACCCGATTTGGCCTTAATTATTTCAGAGGCAAATACAAACACCCAAGATCAACTCGCCGAACAAAAGAAGGGTTTACGACGCCTTTCACTGGCGCAAAAACAACAAGGTGAGGCGGTGGAGCGGCTGGTGCAGCAGGTCTCATCCTTAAAGTTTTCATTGGATCAACATCAGGGCGTTGCTTTCGACTATGAGAAAATCGTGCACTTATTAGATATGCTCAGCAAAATAGAGACGGCTAGCCTGGATTCCACCCACGTCGTTTCGCTGGCAAATCAAACAACTGAAAGCATATTGCAGCATGCCAGCCTTGAAGAAATTGCTCACAAGGGGGCTGATTATCCAGAGAGTGACTGCGAAGTGCTGGGTGCATTTCCGCACCCGCAACATCCACCTGGTACAGTACACGACATCATACAACAGGGTTATCGCACGCTGGATGGTGGTCTTGTGCGATCCGCCAAAGTAGTGGTTTATCGTCAACCTGACTCAACGGAGGAAGTTTCCCATGAACGCTCGTAAGTCGCTCTTTTGTGGTATCGATTTGGGAACCACGAATAGCTGTATCGCTGTGTTCGATGAAAGCGGTGCTCGTGTACTGGAACTTGACGGTCAAGTTACTATGCCCTCGGTGGTGGCTTGGAAAGACGACCAATGGCTGGTGGGGCAGGCTGCGCGCAACCATCTGGCGGTTTCTCCCAAAGACGCCGTCAGTTCTATTAAACGTAAAATGGATGACCCTGGTTACCGTATAAAACTTGGTGGAGAATCACTCTCCCCCATCGATGTGTCGGCCAAAATACTCAGTGCGCTGGTACGCGGTGCTGAGCAACAGTTAGACTGCGTCATTGATAAGGCCGTTATTACCGTTCCTGCCTGGTTTCAGGAACAGCAACGCCAGGCGACCCTGGAAGCGGGCCGGCAAGCAGGTCTGGAGGTGTTGCAAATTGTCAATGAACCCACTGCGGCAGCTATCGCCCACGAACGTATCAGCCTCGATGATGGTGCCGAAGAGCGTTGGTTAGTATACGACTTGGGCGGCGGTACCTTTGATGTTTCCCTGCTCAATGTGAGTGCTGCTAGTTACGAAGTGTTGGCCAGCGAGGGAAATACATTTTTGGGCGGCGATGACTTTGATCACAGGCTGATGGAGCGGTTCGTCACTCACCTGCGCGACCAGCACAACATTGATGCCGCGGCCGATATTCTCGTTAAGGCCCGCCTTCAGTTATTGGCTGAACATACCAAAATTCAATTATCAAACAATACCCATGTACACTTGCTTGAACCCATTGTTGTCGGTGATCAGAGCATAATGTTGGATCTTAAGCTCACACGAGACGACTTTGAAGGCATGATCGATGACCTGATTGATTCGACGCTGGAAAAAGTGGCACAGGTAATGACGGATGTGAATGTCGGACCTGAGTCAGTGGACAGGCTTTTGCTCGTAGGCGGTTCCACACGCATTCCGTTGGTCGGCGATAAATTGAAACAGCGTTTTGGTATCGATGCAGAAAGTTGGCTTGATGCGGACTTGTCAGTGGCCACCGGTGCCTGTATTCGAGCCGCAATTTGTTGTGGCCAGGTTTTTGATCGCAGCGTGGTGGATATCTGTTCTCACTCTCTAGGCGTTGCCGCGATGGGTGAAGAAGATTATAAAGAAATGGATGTGCTGGGCAGTGACATCTCCAACGCCGCTCATCCGCTGACTTTTGTGCCTTTAATTCGTCGCAATACCCGCTTGCCAGCCAACTTTATGCGCACGTTTTATAAAGCGCACGATCAGCAATGTGGTGCGAAAATTCCTATATACCAAGGAGAGCACAGCAACACACGGCATAACAATTTCATTGGTGAATTCTTCGTAGAATTCAGTCAAAACCAAAGTGAAAATCTGGATGTGCGCTTTCGTTACGACCTTAACGGCACTATTAAAATTACCGT
The DNA here is from genome assembly GCA_024276775.1 of Gammaproteobacteria bacterium. Taxonomy (GTDB): domain Bacteria; phylum Pseudomonadota; class Gammaproteobacteria; order Tenderiales; family Tenderiaceae; genus Tenderia. The sequence continues at coordinate 4,493 of JAJRWO010000122.1, forward strand.
TATCGAAGGTGATAATGGCACAGAGCGTGAATACACCATGAACCTATCCGATTCTGCCGAAGAAAACAGCGAATTACACACATTCGATGACAGCACGATGGCATTGGCTGAGGCAAGCGCAGAAAACGAATCGGTTGTGACCAATTTTTTAATTGAAAAAATCTCGCAAAAACTGGAACTAAGCGAAGAACCCGTACCAGAAATTGCCAAGTTGCTGGAACGTTATCAACGCTTGTTGGGAGCAGAAGAGACTGATGACGAGCTGGATAAACTGGAAGAGCAACTTTATGACTGGGTGGAAAGCGAATAAGGAATGGGCACGTAATAACTCCCCTGTTTGGCGCTCAGATTTAGCTCGTATTTGTTTGTTCCGATTGAGAAAATTGCAGGAATAGTTGTTCTATTTCGAGGTTTTGTAATTGAAAAACGGGCAAAGACGGGCTGAAGATGAGATGCTAAACAGGGAGGTTATTGCGTACCCGTTCCTAAGACACAAGGTTAATAAACATGGGTAAAAATAATCGTAGTCGCAGACAGAAAAAACAGGGCAAAAAGCAGCGGAAGTCCTCATCGTCAAAACGTCTCTCCTCGTATCCACTTGACGACGTGGGGGGACTTTGCAACATCGTAAATATTAGCCTAAGCTTTGGCGAGCTACCACCACCCGATGTGATGAAGGATTTCCAAAGCTGGAGGGAGAGTCCCGAGGTGAGGGACTTGCAACAACTTTTGGCGGGTTTTCTGGATTATCTGTTTTTACACGAACCCCCTGGCGGTACGGCAGACGTTTTAAATACCTATCAAGCGCTGATAAAAGAAGCAGGCTTTAGCAGCTTGTATTCGTTATTAGAATTGTATTGTCTGCTTGCCGATCCGGCACTGGAACAAAACGATGCTACACCGCTGATTGATTATACGGCGAAACGGCCCCGCTCGGAGCTCAGCTTGCCTTTGCATATCGTGTTGCATGTGCTGGGGCTGAAAAGTAGCAGCAGAACGCTGGCAAGTTTACTGGGGAGGGGCTTGGGGGGCAACGCCGAAACCCGTGAGTTAATCAAACCGCTCAACAAATTTTTACAGCTCAAACGACCGTTGCCAAAACAGAAAACCGTGATCACGTTAGAGCAGACACTGGCACGCATCAAATGGCAGCAGCATTCATTGTGGCGCGATGCGATTAAGCACATCATCTTGCTATTTATACAAGACAAGCCAGGCTTGCAACTTGAACCGGAACACTGGGCACAGTTGCCCGCATTGGGCGTTTTGCTCGGATTTATAGACAACAATAAAATAAAGACCCCCAGCATAACGCTAAAAGGCGCAGATATTGGGTTATTGCAGCGAATTGACAAGCAGACAGAAAAAGCAACACTCAACTATCAGGAACGCCTGCAATATGAACTCGTCAAGTGTCGTATATACAGCCGTTATAAGAAGGCTGACCCTGAAACGTTAGGGTGTCAACTTGAACACCTGTTTACTCTGTGTTGCACAGGCGTACCCAGCAGAGAATTAGCCGTCGCAAAAAGTTGTTTGGACAGCTTTGTTCAATGGCTTTGCCGAGGTATTCAGACGCATTGCTTACCACTGGTTAGTGCGCAAGCGTTACGTATGCCCTGCAAACAAAATCCTCAGGACTATCGTCTGGCTCTGCTGAACTTTCTTGCTCCCAATCGTCGCGCCAGTCAGGTGAAAAATGAATTTACGACGCAAGCCTTTCAGCATGTTGATGCCGGCTTTTTCTTTTACGCGTTAAACAACAGCGGAAATTCGGAAAAATTACTGGCGCAACTTTACTGGCCGCTGACCGGCGAAAATAAAAAAATGTTAGCGTCCTATGTCTGCCGGGAACTTCTGCTGAGCAGTGACGAGGCAAACGCCGAGCAAGTATGGTGCAAATTGCAAAACAGTTTTTTTGATACAACGCGTGAGCCACTGGTCAATGTGATTAACGGTGAGCATTGTGAAGCTGAGTGGTTGTTTTTCACCGCCCTGGCAGCGCTGGGTTGTAAACAAATTGACCGTACATGGATTAAAATTGAACATGTCGAGGTGCTTTTACGCCTTTCAGATCAATGGCTTAAAAAAAGTGACAGTGAATTACTTGCTGACCTTGTTTGCAAGCTGTTCAAGCAGCTTTGCCAGGGCCACGCAGAAACTTTATTGGCGGCGATGGAGCCGCTTTGTAACCTCATTGAAGAAATTGATTTCGATGCTTCAGTGGAAGAAAGTTTGCTTTTCCTTTTACGGCATCTCAATGCGCCCAGGGATAAACTTGAGTCCAAATACAAAACCTTTTACCGGCTCTGCCAACCATACCCCAAATTACGTAAGCTCATTCCAAAAGCCAACAAAAAAACCAAAAAAGCAGCTAAGTCGTCCAACCTGGATTTATTCGGATATGATTGATGGATAAAAATACCGCACTTTCTACCTTAAGACTCTCCGAAGAACCAGAGCGCCAAGCGATCATCACCGCCTACACGCGGCTTGCGCGACGCTATCCTATGCACCAGTTCCCCGAGCGTCACAGTTGTTTGCTTCAGGCCAAAGAGGTCTTGCTCAACCCTGAAACGCGGTTTAGGGATATTTTGTTCGAGGATGAAGTGGATATTGACTGGTATCAACCACCTGATCCGGCAACAACAGGGCAAGGCAGCTCACTGCAACAAAGTCTTGCCGCTATTCTTCGACCGGTCATTCGAACGACGGCAGAGTCCTCATCCGAGCTGGGTTCCTTGTCTTTTTTACAGGACATGATGGAAGAACTTGAGCCAGACGAGCTAGCGAAATTAATAGAGGAACTGGGATAAACCTTGATGTAGAGGGGATAAATATATAACAAAATACACTTCTATTGGCGCACTGTGTCAGCACGGTCACTGGCAGGATTCAGGTAATATTTTAATGAGGCTCATATGGCCGCGCATTTGTCAGGCTGATACACTGCGCCCATGTTGAATTTTACCGATGTTTCCCTGCGCCGCGGCCCACGTTTGTTGTTCGAACAGGTCAACATGATTATCCATCAAGGCCAGCATGTTGGTATTACGGGGGCGAATGGCACTGGAAAGTCCAGTCTGTTTGCCTTGATTAAGGGTGAACTGCATACCGATCTGGGTGAATTTACCCTGCCATCATCCCTAGTGATTGCTCATGTGGCTCAGGAGACGCCTGCACTTGAACAGCAGGCGATTGACTATGTTATGGATGGCGATGCGGAATTGTGCAATATTCAAGCTGAGATTGTTGAGGCAGAGGCGGCTGAAGATGGCCATCGTTTGGCTCAGCTGCATGACCGTTTTGAAAATATAGATGGCTACACCGCTCGTTCCCGCGCTGCGTGTTTATTGCAGGGCCTGGGGTTTAAGATTGAACAAGAGTCCACGCCGGTAAAGCAGTTCTCTGGCGGCTGGCGTATGCGCCTGAACCTGGCCCAAGCATTGATGTGCCGCTCCGATCTGTTACTGCTGGATGAACCCACTAATCATCTTGATCTTGATGCGGTGATCTGGATGCAAGACTGGCTGTGTAGTTATCCAGGCACTTTGTTGTTGATTTCGCATGACAGAGAGTTTCTCGATACGGTCGTCAATCATATTGCTCATGTCGAGCACCAAGATATCCGGCTGTATAGTGGCAACTACACCCACTTTGAACACTATCGTGCTGAACAGCTAAAGCAACAGCAATCCGCGTATGAAAAACAACAGCGTGAAATTGCCCATGTGCGCAGTTATGTTGACCGCTTTCGGGCTCAGGCCACCAAGGCCAAGCAGGCGCAGAGTCGCCTTAAAACCCTGGCGCGAATGGAACTGATTGCCCAGGCACATGTAGATTCACCGTTTGGTTTTAGTTTTCAGCCACCCAGAAAGCTGCCGCGACCGTTGCTGCGAATGGACAAGGTAGCGGTGGGTTATGGTGATACGGTATTGCTCTCAGGTATCGGAATCAGTCTTTCGCCCGGTGATCGTATTGGTTTGCTGGGTGCCAATGGTGCAGGAAAATCTACCTTGATTAAACTCCTGGCAGGTGAACTGAGCGAACAGACAGGCGAAGTCATTCGGGCCAAGGATCTTGATATGGGTTATTTTGCCCAGCACCAACTGGAACAGCTTCATTGTGATGAAACACCGTTTCAACATATGCAAAAATTGGCAGCGCAAGAAACGGAACAGTCGCTGTGCAATTATCTTGGTGGTTTCGGTTTTGTTGGTGATCGGGTCAATGAACCGGTGGACATATTTTCGGGTGGCGAAAAGGCCCGGTTAGTGCTGGCCATGCTGGTTTGGCAGCGGCCCAATCTTTTGTTATTGGATGAACCCACTAATCATTTTGACATTGAAATGCGCCATGCCCTCAGTATGGCCTTGCAGGACTATGAGGGGGCAATGGTGATTGTCTCTCATGATCGACATATGCTGCGCAGTGTCTGTAATGATTTTTTGTTGGTGGCAGATGGACAGGCCGTGGCGTTCGATGGTGATCTGGATGATTATCGTCAATGGCTGAACAAACGGTTGGATGAAAATGATTCAAACAAACTGGCTGACAGCAAAGAAAACTCAGCCCAATCGAAAAAATTAAAACGGCAGCAGCAGGCGGAAAATCGTAAACGTCTGCAGCCGTTGCAGAAAAAACTAAATAAGCTTGAGAGTGAACTCGAACAAATCAATGACAGGCTGCAACAGATAGAATCCGAACTGCTTGATTCAACGCTTTATCAGGAACAATCACGCGATCAATTGAAACGCCTGTTGGCTGAACAGGGTAAGCTCAAAAGTAAATGTGAAGCAGTGGAAGAGGCCTGGCTTGAGGCGGGTGAAGCACTGCATGATGCCGAACAATCCAGCGCTTGCATGATTTAAGTTTCACCTGGAACGCTACAGGTGATGGTACTGACAGAGTGCAATATATTGATTCGTAGAGCGAATGACAATGTTGAGTGGAATCCTTATTGTGATTTCCGAAATATTTCATACCGCTATACGGATCAAGAGTCTGGCTATATGAGTGCTGCGGAATAATGCTGGCATTTGTCGCACCCTTCACGGGTTGTTTTTGATGCAACGTTAAGCTTAATCCGGTATGTGTTGATTGGAAAAGAGCCATCATCACGCCGCGAACAGCGACCGAGAACTCCCGCCTAGGGGATCACTTCGTATTACACTTCAGGGGCAGCGCCGACCAGCTGCATGCAATGAGGGATGTGAAACTTAAACTCTGATGTTTTTGTCTTGACTTAGGGGGCCACTTCACCCTACATGGCTGAAATGCCAATCTTATGAGTACACAAAGATGATTTTCATAGAGAATGATGCGGCCATGCGTGCCTTTGGGGCCAGGGTGGCCGATATTTGTCCGCCGCGTTGTGTGATCTATCTGCTCGGTGAGCTAGGGGCGGGCAAGTCCACTTTTGCCCGGGGTTTTCTTCATGCCCTTGGCCATCAGGGGGCGGTGCGTAGTCCAACGTATACCTTGGTTGAACCTTATGAACTGGCTAAGCTGCAGGTTTATCATATGGATTTATATCGTCTGGCCGATCCTGAGGAGCTGGAATTCCTGGGGCTACGTGACTGGCTGGCGCAGGATGCAATTTTATTGGTTGAATGGCCGCAAAAGGGTGAGGGTATGCTGCCCAGGGCTGATCTGGTGATTGCAATCAATTATGCGGGTACGGGTAGAGAGATCAAGGTGCAGGAAAATATAAAAACCGGACAACGGTTCATCGACAAGCTGTGCTTCGAATAAAAAGATGAGTGTATACCCGTAGGGTTTGGGAATTAGGTTATTTTTCGCCCCAAATTTTTTCCAGAAATTGATCACGGCCTGAGTGATGCCGATAAAACTTGTAACGGCTTGGATTGGTTTGGTAGTAATTCTGGTGATAGTCCTCGGCCGGGTAAAAGCTTATCAGCAGCTTTATTTCGGTAACGATGGCTGTTGCAAACACGCCGCTGTCTTGAAGTTGTTGTTTTGATTGCTCGGCAAGCTGGCGCTGCTGTTCATCATGGCAAAAGATGGCGCTGCGATAATGAGGGCCAATATCAGCGAACTGGCGATTAAGCGTGGTTGGGTCAACCTGCCGCCAATAGACGTCGAGTATTTGTTTGTAGCTGAGTTTACGCTTGTCGTAACTGATTTGAATGGCTTCGGCATGACTGGTCTGGCCTGATGCCACTTGTTCATAGTTTGGATTTTTTTCAGCCCCACCTGCGTAGCCGGAGATGGTTGATATGACGCCATCGAGTGCGTCAAAAGGGGGTTCCATGCACCAGAAACAGCCGCCTGCCAGCGTCGCTTGTTCAATATAATCTTCGTTGTCCATATCGGTGATTGTAGCGGATGGCGACGATGAGGGTTTAGACATTATTTTTCATCGGGGGATATAAATATATTTTGTAAATGAACAACGATTACCTCTCACCGCACCTTGCCAGCACGAAAAATAGTCCACCATCGGGTTTACTCGGGTCATTAAGAATGTCTTTAGTGATTGTGACCCCCTGGGCCGTGGACATGGCCGTGATCCAGTTCTTCTTCAGTTGGGTCACGAACGTCAAGCACGTCAACATCAAAATTCAGGGTAACACCGGCCAGAGGGTGATTGGTATCGACAGTGACTTGAT
>JAJRWO010000123.1 GCA_024276775.1 Gammaproteobacteria bacterium
CGGAGAAAAGGGTCGGGCGATTTTTATTTCGACAGAGACTGATAAAGATGTAGGTAAGCTATTATAAATTTTGGAGTGCTGAAATTTATTTCAAAGAAGCGAAACAATACCTTGGTTTTCTTCAAGAACAAATACGCTCATTTGCATCTCACACTGCTTTAATTAATTTAACAGAAATACGTTATTTAATGTTGATTCATGAAAAAATAGAACACAAATTCTTACATTTTTGTGATATTCGCGCCCAAGTAAAAGATAAAATTACAACGCTGGATTTTGGTAAACGCTTATGGCAATTATTTAGTGCTTTGATCCAGTAATAATTTCAAGCCGGTGCAATCACAGGTAGCTGGTGTTCGCGGTTGGCAGAAAAAGCCAGACAAGCCCGAATATCGTCCTGAGTCAGTTCTGGATATTCCTCAATAATCTCGGCCTCACTAAACACTCAAATTCAGAGCGCCATTTGTAAACGTTTCCTCAGTTGCTAACGCCATATTGTGCGCGATAGGCGCTGACGTTACTGAGGGCATCAACCATGTCGGGTTTTTCGCTTAGATAGCTGATTAGGTGGTCTAGCTTGACGATGCTGGTGACCGGGAGGTCGTGCTGTTGTTCTAGCATCTGGATGGCTGAACGCTTGTCCTGGCCTCTTTCCTGTCGATCCAGGGCGATGATGACGCCGGCGGTGGTGGCACCTGCGGCGTTGATCATGTTGATGCACTCGCGCACCGAGGTGCCGGCCGAGATGACGTCGTCAATGATTAGCACTTTGCCTGCCAGTGCCGCACCGACAATGGTGCCGCCCTCGCCGTGATCCTTGGCTTCTTTGCGGTTAAAGGCGTAGGGCAGGTTACGGTTGTGATGATCCGCTAGCGCGGCGGCGGTGCTGACCGCCAGCGGAATACCCTTATAGGCCGGGCCAAAGATCATATCGTATTCAATTTGGGTGTTTTCAATGGCGGCGGCGTAATAGCGCCCCAGTTTGGCGATGGATGAACCAGTGTTAAACAGGCCACTATTGAAAAAATAGGGGCTGACACGGCCAGATTTAAGGGTAAACTCACCAAAGCGCAATACATCGGTGGCGATAACAAAATCCAGAAATTCGCGTTGATAAGCGTGCATCAAATTATTCCGTGCAAGAAAGTAAAGACGAGTATTTTACGCTGGATGCAGTCTGTGGGCCAATGATTAAAAAATGAAAGAGTAGAGTGATGAGAATTATTTCAGCCAATTTAAATGGTATTCGCGCCGCTGAGCGCAAAGGTTTTTTTCAGTGGATGTTAAAGCAGGACGTTGATGTGCTTTGCATTCAGGAGACCAAGGCGCAGGAAAATCAGCTCTTGCCTGAGCTGCATTATCCTGAGGGCTACCACGCCTATTTCTTCGATGCCGAAAAGAAGGGCTATTCAGGTGTGGCGCTTTACTGCAAAAAGAAACCGGATCAGGTGATCTGTGGCCTGGGGGAGGGTTTTGAGGACATGGATGCCGAAGGTCGTTATATTCAGGCTGATTTTGGCAAATTATCAGTGGCTTCGCTTTATTTGCCATCGGGTTCGGCCAAGGAGGAGCGCCAGCAAATCAAATATAGTTTTATGGATCGCTATACTGAACGCTTGAAACAAATGCGTCGCCAAAAGCGTGAGTTCATTATTTGCGGTGACTGGAATATTGTTCATAAAGAAATCGATATCAAAAACTGGAAGAGTAATCAGAAAAACTCAGGTTGTTTGCCGGAAGAACGGGCTTGGCTGGACCAATTGTTTGGGTCGATGGGCTATGTTGATGCCTTTCGTGAAGTGAATCAGGCGGCTGGCCAGTACACTTGGTGGTCAAATCGTGGTCAGTCCTGGGCCAATAATGTGGGTTGGCGGATTGACTACCAGGTGATTACACCGGGTTTGAAAGACAAAATAAAGAACGCATCGGTTTATAAGGATGAGCGTTTTTCTGATCATGCGCCGTTGATTGTTGATTATGATGGCGAGTTATAATGGGTCTAAAAAAACCTGCTTTTAGCGGGGCGGCCTGAATTAACGAATTTATTGCCGCGATCAGGCGTTGACCACCTTGAGTGAATCAGCCTCAACCTCAACCTCGATAGGATTTTGCAGTTTGTTGTGCATGTTGTCCAGGCTGGTGTGCTGATCGGCCAGTTTATTGCACTGGCTTTCTAACTCAGCTGTTTTTGAGGCAATGTTGTCTTTGGATTCGTTGATCTTGTAAAGCGTTTCCATGTGTTGTTCCAGCAGCTGTTTGTGCTCGGTAACATGTTTGGCTAGGGGAATTATGATGTCCTTGAACCAGTTTTCTGCTTCTTGGTTGGCCTGGAAAAAAATATCGCGCGCATGGCTGACCAGGGAAATGAAAAATTTTTTCACAACAAATTTTTGCTCGGTCATGGTGGTGACAGGGCTGCTGCGGAAATCTTCAGCCTGCTCATAAAGTTTGTTTATTTCGGCATCATATCTTTCGGTTGAGAAGGGTTTGGGGTCAAGTGATTCAAGTTCCGTTTCTTTTTCAAATTTTTGATAAATGCTAATGATTTTCTGATGTGTTTCATTGGCATGCCTAGTTGAAATGCACATGGTTTCACGAATACCGTCAAACAGGGTTTTCATGCCATTTTTCAGGCCGCCGGTAGTCCAGCTGTCGGTCATTTGTTTGCGTGCAATGGCGGCAACGTTATCAAATTTTTTCAGGCTTAATTCATTGAATAATAGTTTTGCTTGTTGATTAAGAGAGCGACGACTGGACTGAAAATATTCCATGTTGTTGTTATAGGCCGCTTGTTTTTCACGTGCTTTTCGCATCAGGTGCTGAATCAGCGTGGTATTTTTACCACTGGTTGATTTTAGATCATTGAGTTGTGATTTGACCTGTTTGTGTTGGGCGGCAATAGCGTTGCGTTCGTTTTTAATCAGGCCGCCGATTTCGTTAACAATATTGTCGCGAATAATACTTTGTTTGGCAGGTATGATTTCGTTGGCCAGGTAGCGTTCCAACGCCATCAGACGGCTTTTATCCAACAGCTCCGGATTGTCTTTTGTTTTGGCCAGCAGGGCTTTTTGTGCAGAAACAGGAAAGACATTGCCCGGCTCAATACCTAATGAATTAGCGACATCTTGTCGTTGATTTTCTATGGATGCGCTGACCTCGTCACTGCTTTTCATTTCATCCCAAAGGGTATCGATTTTATTGAGTGCGGCCACCAGGCCTTTGTCGCCGCTGGCACGATGTTCCTTGATGTAATACTCCCACACGTCCAGATCACTGCGAGTGGTGCCCGTGTCAGCCGCCAGTACGAACAGGACTGCATGGGCATTGGGTAACATATTGTAGGTGAGTTCTGGCTCGGTTCCCAGCGCATTCAGCCCTGGGGTGTCGAGTATGGCCAGGCCCTGTTGTAGCAAAGGGTGTGGAAAGCTGATAAGGGCATGACGCCACTGTGGTATTTCAATCTCTTTGGGTGGTGGTTGGTCGGTTTTTCGGCGTCGTGGTGAGTCATCGTGAAATAGGCCAAGGTCGATGGCTTGCTGTAATGGTACATTTTTAGTGTTGATGACTGCCTTCATGGCATCGACCATCTGGTCGGGTGAATTGATATCCAGACTGATCGTCTTCCATTGTTCGGTATCTTTTTTGAGTTCGGAGATGCTTTTTTCCTGCAGCCGGGTTTCAATTGGCAGTAGGCGAATATAAGCGTGATCTTCTGCGTGGTCATAAAAGAGTTCGGTTGGGCACATGGTGGTGCGGCCGGCCTCAGATGGCAGCAGTCGACGCTTGTAGTCGGCAAAAAAGATGGCGTTGATTAATTCAGTCTTGCCACGCGAAAATTCTGCGACGAAGGCAATGGTTAAGTGGTCGGACTTGAGTGAATCAATGACGTCAAAAAGACGAACATTGATATCAGCGGTGCCTTTGCCCTGGGTTTCAAGCCAATGATGGTAGTCCTGAATCACCTGGATGAGTTCAGTTTTCCAGCGGTCGAAAGCCCGCATCTGCTGTTTGAAAAGATCTTCCTCCATCATAATCCCTATGATATCCGTGCCTGTATGGTTGAACTAAGTGATTATTTTTTCTGTCCTGCCAGCGAGTTTATGCTCGATGCAGACTAGTTATCGGTCACACTTTTGCAAGCCTTTAGTGGTTTTATTTTTTATGTGGTTTGAGGAGGGCTAATTCAGTTCCGCAGTGGTTGGATATATTTGGAGCGAAATGAGGGTTTGCAAACGTTATATAATTTCATTCCTTTGCCATTACGCTAGGCTGCGGCCCAGATCAAACAGTGGGCTGACAATCAAAATCTTTAAAAGGCCGATGCCAAGAAATACTAAAATCGGTGATAGATCAATGCCTGACATGGGGGGCAGAATTTTTCGAGCAGGCCTCATAATCGGTTCATTGATGGCGTAGAGTATGCTGGTGAGTGGATTGTGACCCGGGCTGACCCAGCTAAGCACGATTTGGGCCAGGATGCTGATCATATAGACATTCAGTACCAAAGCGATAAGCTCTGCGATGGATAATATTGCCAGTCCGGCCATTGATAGCATCATGCCTGCTGATAGGGCGATGAGTGCCAACTTAGCCATTTGCAATAAAAATAAGAGCACGACAGATGCCATGTCGATGCCGGCAATGCCGGGGATAAGGCGGCGCAAAGGTTTAAGTGGCGGGTTGGTGACCTTGACGATAAATTGGCTGAGGGGATTGTTGAAGTCTGCGCGTACCATTTGCAGTATCAGGCGCAACAATACGATCAACATATATAGGCCAAATACGGCTTCGATCAAAAAGACGGCGGCGGAAGAAAAATAGCCGGTCATGAGTGTTCCTCTCCGAGTTGTTGGGCCAGTTCCTGTGAGCGTTTGGCGGCGGCAGTGACGGCCTGCTTGATTAGTTGGCGCAGCTGGCCTGCTTCAAATGTGAGTAGTGCTTGTTCAGTCGTGCCGCCGGGCGAAGTGACCCGTTGGCGCAGGGTGGCGCAATCTTCATTGCTTTCCAGCGCCATTTTGGTGGCACCAAAGGCTGTTTGCAATGTTAATAAACGTGCTGTTTCAGTATTCAGGCCCAGTTCCTCTCCGGCTGCCTGCATGGCTTCCATAAACAGAAAATAATAGGCAGGGCCGCTACCAGAAATAGCCGTGACAATATCCATTTGTTGTTCGTTTTCAACCCACACCGTGATACCAACGGCGCGCATGATGGTTTCAGCCATGTTGCGTTGATCTTCACTGACCTTGTTGTTGGCAAAGAGCCCCGTGGCACCTGTTTGAATCAGAGATGGGGTATTGGGCATGGTGCGGACGATAGCAACATTATTGCCAAGCCAGCGGTTGATATCTTTTTCTTGTATGCCGGCAGCAATGGAAATGATCAATGGTTTTTTTGACTGAACGCTGTCACGAATCTCTTCGGCGACTTGTTTCAGCCCCTGTGGTTTAACCGCTAGAATCAGCGTGTCGGCAGCCTTAGCGGCAATGCTGTTTGATTGGCAGATAGTGACGGAAAAACGTTGTTGTAGCCTGTCGAGCTGCGCAGGGTTAGTGTCGGCGATGTGAATGTTTGCCGGCATTTTACCATCGGCCAGAAGTCCGCCAATGAGGCTGCTGGCCATGTTGCCGGCACCAATAAAGCTGATATTGAGTTTTTTCATTCTGTTTTTTTCAATGCTGTTGCTGGATGATAAGCAACGAGTGTACCGCAATCAGTTGTTTCGCCCAATCAACCCCGGCTTGATGCGTGGGCCGAAAATGGCTGTGCCGATACGGACAATGGTTGCGCCTTCGGCAATGGCTGCTTCCATGTCGCCTGACATCCCCATTGACAGGGTATCCAGTGCCAAGCCTTGTTTAATCAGTTGTTGTTGGAGTGTGGTGACTTGACGGAAGGTTGTTCGCTGTTGTTCAAAATCATCGCTGGGGGCGGGAATGGTCATTAGTCCACGTAGTTTGAGGTTTGGCAATTGACTGACCTGCTCGGCAACGGCGGGTATTTCGCTAATGAAAAAACCAGCTTTGCTTGGCTCGTTGCTGATATTAACCTGTAAGCATATGTTTAAAGCGGCCATATCGGTCGGCCGCTGTTCGCTGAGGCGTTTGGCCAACTTGAGTCGATCGACACTGTGAACCCAGTTAAAACGGGAGGCGATCTCGCGAGACTTGTTTGATTGCAGGCGGCCGATAAAATGCCACTCTAGTTGTTCTGTGCAGTGATCAATTTTGGCGATGGATTCCTGAACGTAGTTTTCACCAAAACAGTGTTGCCCTACGGACGCGGCTTCGGCAATATGTGCCAGCGGCCAGGTTTTGCTCACCGCTAACAGTGTGACTGAGCCGCGTGGACGCTGATATTTTTTCTCGGCGACGTGGATTTTCTCAAGTATCTGATTAAGGCGTTGTTTGATATTGGTCATGTCCATTGCCTGTGCGGTAATGGGGCGTTATTGTATCAGCTTGGCTACGGCAGTTTATCAATGTGTCAAGAAGTTGAAAATTCTGCCGTTAAGGAAAGGGAATCGTTTTAAAGAATTACAAAGGAATATGCCATGGATATAGCCGAATTACTGGCTTTTAGCGTTAAAAATGCTGCCTCGGATTTGCACTTATCGGCGGGGTTACCACCGATGATTCGTGTTGACGGTGATATACGCCGCATCAATGTACCGCCAATGGATGACAAGGCGGTGCACAACATGCTTTACGATATTATGAATGACCGTCAGCGTAAGGATTTTGAAGAATTCTACGAGACTGATTTTTCGTTTGAAATCCCAGGTCTGGCGCGCTTTCGTGTTAACGCCTTCAATCATAATCGTGGTGTTGGCGGCGTATTCCGTACCATTCCGTCGAATATTTTATCGTTGGAGGATTTGAAATGTCCTTCGGTATTTAAGGATATTGCCAACAATCCACGCGGCCTGGTGTTGGTAACGGGGCCAACCGGTTCAGGTAAATCAACCACTCTGGCGGCGATGGTAGATTATAAAAATAATACCGAGTTTGGTCATATTCTCACCATCGAAGACCCAATCGAGTTTGTACATCAGAGTAAAAAATGTCTGGTGAATCAGCGTGAGGTGCATCGAGATACCTTGGGCTTTTCCGAAGCATTGCGTTCTGCCTTGCGTGAAGATCCGGATATCATCCTGGTGGGTGAAATGCGTGATCCAGAAACCATTCGTCTGGCCCTGACAGCCGCCGAAACGGGGCATTTGGTATTTGGTACCTTGCATACCAGTTCAGCCGCCAAGACGATTGATCGTATTATCGATGTTTTTCCGGCGGCGGAAAAAGATATGATGCGCTCTATGTTGTCAGAATCGTTGCGTGCGGTTATTGCACAAACGCTTCTAAAGCGTGTTGGCGGAGGTCGTGTGGCTGCGCATGAAATTATGATTGGTACTCCGGCGATTCGCAACCTGATTCGTGAAAATAAAGTGCCGCAGATGTACTCGGCTATTCAGACCGGGCAAGGTTTGGGCATGCAGACATTGGACCAATGCCTGGTTGAATTGGTGCGCCAGGGAATTATTACCAAACAGGATGCGAAGATGCGTGCGACGAATAAAGATAGTTTTCTGTAGGCTTTTAAACGTAGTGACCAGGGGGGGCTTTGCCAGCCCTTTTTTAATATTGGTAATACGCTGAGCGATTGGGGCACCTAAAGTAGCGCGATAATTTATGCAACGATTAATATATGTGATACCTGAAGCAAATACGACCCTGTAAATCAAGCTGTGTAAATTCTCAAACAAAGATGATTTGTGCTTGCTGTTGGTGGTGACCTTGAATTTATTTTTACTCCGAACGGTAACACCGGCTTTTTTCATCCGCCGCCGTCCATAGCTATACTGACTGGCGACGGCTATATTCTTCACC
>JAJRWO010000124.1 GCA_024276775.1 Gammaproteobacteria bacterium
CTGTCGGCCTTACCCAGCAGTAAACACCGGTGTTTGACCAGGGTCTTTTGCAGCCACTGATAACGTTCTTGTTTGTTGGTGGCTACGCTAAAGGCCACAGCCTGCGTGGCCTCGAGAAACTGCCTGATGGCACCAATACTGGTGAGTTGCTCTAATCTCATGATCGTTTTCATCCTATGATCATGAGCGACATCAATCGCTATTTCAGGCTCATTTTATAGTGGAAACACTTTCGCCCCGTTCAGGCTCATTTCATATTGGAAAAGACTCTTTATTGCATATCTGCTTTAAATCCAGTAAAATCGCGACCCTTATCGCCCCAGGTTTGCCTGAATGGCGATATTCTCCTTGCTTTACCGCAGTGCGGAAGGCTTTCATTCATCCATAGGGAGTGTCTATGAGACATTATGAAGTTATATTTCTGGTTCATCCTGACCAGAGTGAACAGGTTTCAGCGATGGTTGAGCGTTATCGCTCAATCGTTGAGTCAGATGGTGGTGAAATTCACCGCCTGGAAGATTGGGGCCGTCGTCAGCTGGCATACCCAATCGCCAAAGCCCACAAAGCCCACTATGTACTGATGAACATTGAATGCTCGCAGAGCAGCATGGATGAGCTGGAAAGTGCATTTCGTTTCAACGACGCCGTGATTCGTAGCATGATTATTCGTCGCGATGACGCTGTAACAGAGCAGTCTATCCTGTTGAAGAGCAAGGAAGACGAGCGTCCTTCACGGCCACCACGAGAAGAACGTCCTGTGCCTCCTGCACCGGTTGCCGATACCGCCCCTAAAGCTGATTCTGCACCGGCGGCCGATGTCGCCCCTAAAGCTGATTCTGCACCGGCGGCCGAGGCGTAATTACACGTTTGGATAATCAACTGGTGCTGGCTGGCAGGGTCTGCAAGGCACCAGAAACACGTTACAACCCAGCGGGTATTCCTCTGACGCGATTTTCGCTAGAGCACCGCTCTCGCCAGAAAGAGGCGGGGCTGGAAAGAGAGGCTTTTTGCCGAATTGTGGTGATTGCCACAGGCACAGCGCTTTCTAACAAGGCTAAGGCCTTGACTGAAGGGCAGGTGGTTAGCATAAGCGGTTTTATTGCGCGTGCTGATAGCCGGCAGGGAGAAGCAAGAATTATCCTGCATGCCGAGAACATCCAGCAGTTGTGACTATGAATCACGAATAAACAATTTAGGAGATCAACATGGCTCGTTATTTTCGTCGTCGTAAGTTCTGCCGTTTTACTGCAGAAGGTACCAAAGAGATCGATTACAAAGATCTGAATACACTGAAAGCCTATGTGACTGAAACTGGCAAAATTGTTCCCAGTCGTATCACGGGTACCAAGGCTAAGTATCAGCGTCAGCTGTCGACAGCCATCAAACGTGCTCGTTACATTGCACTGCTGCCATACAGCGACGCGCACGAACATTAAGAATAATGCCGCCCCAGGGAATGTGCTTTTGGGCAGAATTTTAGAGACAGGGATAGGGTTGTCAACATGCACGCATTAGCAAAATACATTATGCGTGGGCCTGTCCAAGCGTTGCTGGTAACGGCAACGCTGGCCCTGGTTTCTTTAATCCCCGTGTTGGGGATGGTGAGCGTTTTAAGTGGCGCAGCCGTTGCTTTGGTAACATTGCGTCACGGTGCCAAGCAAGGTTTGATGGTTTTGTTAGGTGCCAGCCTGGTCACCAGTATTTTTATGTATTTCGTCTTTGGTACGATGGTTTTAGGGCTGATGTTTGCCTTGTTATTGTGGTTGCCACTGTTGGGCTTGGCGTTGGTTTTACGTAGTAGCCGTTCTTGGTCAATGGTGCTGGATGCGGCGGCGGCGATAGGGATTACAGGTATTGCGTTATTCTATTTATTTGTCGGTGATCCGTTAAAATTCTGGCTGATGACGTTGGGCAAAGTGCTGGAGTTTTTGAGTGCTCAGGGCGGTATGACTGAGATGGACAAGATTGCGCCACAGATACCCATTATGGCAGAGTGGATAACGGGTATGTTAGCTGCGGCCCTGGTGATGGGGTTGGTGCTGAGCATGATGTTGGCCCGTTGGTGGCAATCCTTGTTGTTTAATTCCTGGGGTTTTCAGCAGGAATTTTACGGTTTGCGTCAGAGCAAAATGGCGGCTTTTACTGTGCTGCTAATTTTAACATTCAGTCTGTTCGATCTTGGTGTGCTGAGCAACTTTGCTGGCGACATCATGATTACGGTGGTGGTGGTTTACAGTATCGTGGGTCTGGCGCTGATACATGCCCTGGTGGCGAGATCAGGCAAACATTCCGCGTGGTTGGTAGGCATCTATGTACTGATGTTTATTATGCTGCCGCATATGCTGATGGCCCTGGCCAGTATTGGCTTTGCTGATAGCTGGTTGGATTTTAGGAGTCGTTTGTCGGGAAGCAAGCCGTAAATCCGATAAGCGTTTTTTTAGTGAGTAAGCTTAATAATTAAGCAGAGGTGTAAGATGCAAGTAATCTTGTTGGATAAGGTAACAAACTTGGGTGACCTGGGTGATCAGGTAAATGTTCGTCCAGGTTATGGTCGTAACTTCCTGATTCCTAACGGTAAAGCTGTTACGGCGACTCCGGACAACAAGGCCCACTTTGAAGCACGCCGTGCAGAGCTGGAAAAAACTGCTGCTGATGTTTTGGCAACAGCCGAAGCGCGCGCTGAGAAGATCAATGGTTCAACTGTTGAGATCGCCAGTAAAGCGGGTGAAGAAGGTAAATTGTTCGGTTCTGTGGGCACGGCTGATATTGCGGCTGCGGTATCAGCGGCGGGTGCTGAAGTTTCCAAGCAGGAAGTTCGCTTACCTGAAGGTGCATTACGTAATGTAGGCGAATATGATGTTAATCTGCAGTTGCATACCGATGTAACGGCGATTGTTAAGGTTAATGTTGTCGCTGTATAAGCTTAATCGCTGATTAAGGCCGGTGGATATCTTGTCCATCGGCCTTTTTTTCGGCATGTCTTTTGTCTTTAAAGGTCGCATGTTACTGTGTTTTGACCATAGCTGTTGAATAAAAAAATGTCAGAATTTCCCCCAATTCCATTTGTCCAAGATGATGTGCTGGAGGCGCTGAAAGTCCCGCCTCATTCGATTGAGGCTGAGCAGTCTTTGCTTGGTGGGCTGATGCTGGATAACAGCACCTGGGATCAGGTGGGTGAGATCGTCGTTGAAGGTGATTTCTATCGTAAGGATCATCGGTTGATCTTTCGTGCTATTCGTCATTTGTCTGAAGACAATACACCGTTTGATGTGGTGACACTGTCTGAGTGGTTGGATAATAATAATGAGATGGACAATGCCGGTGGCCTGTCATATCTGGGCATGCTGGCTAACAATACGCCAAGTGCGGCCAATATCAAGGCCTATGCCAAGATTGTTAGTGAACGTTCGGTATTGCGCTCTTTGATTGGTATTGGCACTAAAATCAGTGACAGTGGTTTTAATACCGAGGGTCGCAATAGCAGTGAGCTGCTGGATGACGCAGAACGTATGGTATTTGAAATTGCCGAGCGTGGTGCAAATCAGAAAGGTAACTTTGAGGTTATTAAGGATGTCTTGGTCAAGGTGGTTGATCGTATTGATCAGCTGTTTAATCAGGAGGGTTCCATTACCGGCCTACCCACCGGCTATAACGATCTGGATGAGATGACCTCGGGTCTGCAAGATGGTGATTTGATTATTGTTGCGGGTCGTCCATCCATGGGTAAAACCACTTTTGCCATGAATATTGCCGAGCATGCGGCGATGACCTGCGATAAGCCAGTGGCGGTATTCAGTATGGAAATGCCAGCAGATTCGTTGGCTATGCGCATGATTTCGTCGTTGGGCCGGATTGACCAGAATAAGGTACGTAGCGGTAAGCTGGGCGATGATGATTGGCCGCGGCTGACCTCGGCAATTGGTTTGTTGCAGGAAAAGCCACTCTTCATAGATGACACGGGGGGCTTGTCACCGAATGAGCTACGCGCCCGTTGCCGGCGTCTGACGCGTGAGCATGGGCGATTGGGATTGGTGGTTATTGATTACCTACAGTTGATGCAGGTACCTGGTTTCAAAGAAAATCGAACGGCAGAAATATCCGAAATTTCGCGTTCACTCAAGGGCTTAGCGAAGGAATTGAATGTGCCTGTGGTGGCCTTGTCGCAACTTAATCGTAGCCTTGAACAACGCCCGGACAAACGTCCGGTGATGTCTGATTTACGTGAATCGGGTGCGATTGAGCAGGATGCCGATGTGATTATTTTTATCTATCGTGATGAAGTCTATAACGAAGACAGCCCAGACAAGGGCACCGCTGAAATCCTGATTCGTAAACAACGTAATGGGCCGATTGGTTCAATACGTTTGACTTTTTTGGGCAAATATACTCGCTTTGAAAATTTCACTTTTGATAGTGGTTATGGTGATTATGAATGACCCCAGCGGTTGAGGCACATATTAACCTGACTGCCTTGGCCCATAATCTTGAGCGCGTGCGGCAGGCAGCATCTGAGTCTAAAATTATGGCTGTTATCAAGGCCAATGCTTATGGTCATGGCATGATCCAGGTTGCCAATGCATTGACGGCCGCTGATGCCTTTTCTGTTGCGCGTCTCCAAGAGGCGGTGCAATTGCGCCAAGCCGGCATAAACAAGGATATTATTGTCCTTGAAGGCTTTAATAATACGGCAGAATTAAAGGAATTTTCTCGTTACGACCTACAAGCAACAGTGCATCAACTGGCGCAGATAGATTTATTGCAACGTACGCCATTGGAAAAATCGATTCAGGTATGGCTCAAGATCGATTCAGGCATGCACCGGATGGGTGTTGCGCCGGAAGCTGTTGGGGCATGTTGGAAAGTGCTGCAGAAAATTGAATCTGTCTTGGCTGTGCGCCTGATGACGCATTTGGCCAGTGCTGATGACCGAGGCAGTGAACAAACGAATCAGCAGCTAGATGTTTTTAAACGTGTGACAGCGGGAATAGAGGCTGAAACCAGTATTGCAAATTCAGCCGGAATTCTGGATTGGCCACAAAGCCATGGTGACTGGGTTCGCCCCGGCATCATGCTTTATGGCGTGTCGCCCTTTCTTGATAGCGGGGGTAAAGATGAGGGGCTTCAACCGGTCATGACGTTGACATCACGGTTGATCGCCGTTAGATATTTCAAGCAAGGTGATAAGATTGGCTATGGTGCCAGTTGGACTTGCCCTGAAAATATGCCGATCGGAATAGTGTCTTGTGGTTACGGCGATGGTTATCCGCGTCATGCTGTGCCGGGGACATTGGTAATGGTCAATGGCATGCCGACGCCGCTATTAGGCCGGGTGTCGATGGACACCATATGTGTCGATTTGCGCCAGCAACCCGATGCCGAGGTTGGTGATACGGTGTTGCTGTGGGGTGAAAGCATGCCTGTGGAAAAAGTTGCCCAATCTGCGACGACCATTCCCTATGAAATCCTTTGTTGTGTGACTCAGCGGGTTCAATTTCAGTATATTACCTAGCTTATAATGGGCTCAGAAAGACCGCTTGATGAGCAGGTTTATAATATTATGCTTTGTAAGTACCCATCAGAAATTAATTTAATATTTTAAGAAAATTGTATTTTATTGGTTGTTCCAGTATTTGCCAGCACCTCAAATAATGCTTGCTTGAGATATGATGCCTTCTTTCAATACCACGCCTAGGCTCAACCGCCAAACCCCGACTGGGAAACACATACTGCCAGCCAAACTCTTTATCTGCACTTGGGTATTTTTTAGCTAACGCATAAGGCAGATAAACTGAACCAAACCCCCCATCCAGATCTTGCTAATGAATTAAAGCCACCCGTTCCAAATGCAACTGCAAAGGCACCCGCAAATTATTCGCCAACGGAGTGACGCGGTCTTTCTTACCCTTACCATCCCGAACCGTAATCTGTTTAAACCCAAAATCAATATCCTGAACACGCAATCGTACCGCCTCAGAAATCCGTAACCCACCCGCATACAGCAGCTTTACAATTAACCCGGCCGTCCCCTCCAGCAACGTCAACACATCCGCATTTGGTTAAAACAACAGGAATTCTAGGCTCCTTGCGTGAGCGGTTCGCGCTCACACCCACTAAAGGAGCCATCCACCTTGCTATATAAAAAGACCAGCGCGTTAAACGCCTGATTCTGAGTAGAAGGTGCCACATTTTTATGCACCGCCAAATGCGTCAAAAACTGCTCAACTTTCTCTCTAACATCCAGCAAAAGAGACGCTCGGCTCTGCACCGAATGAAATTTGACAAACCGCCTAACCCAGTCACACTACGTTAATTCAGTATTGTCAGCGTAACCCAGTCGACGCAACACACTCGCCATCTCCACCAGCAAAGAATCTTTTTGAACAGCATGAGGCATAACGAATAATCTCCTGTAAACAACCACCCAATGACAGGTTATCCATACAATACCAATATA
>JAJRWO010000011.1 GCA_024276775.1 Gammaproteobacteria bacterium
GAAAACACGGTGGCCTGCATCAAAGTGGAAGACCGGGAAGAGTTCCCGATCTACATGACCGTCGATGAAGGGCAGATACTGTGCATCACCTACCTGTTTGGTGACGATCAGGTTGCCCCAGACCAACGTGCGGCAATGACCGAGGCCATGTTGATGATGAATGTTTCGATTCCATTATCGGCATTTTCCAAAATTGGCGATCAATACATTATGTTTGGGGCGCTGTCACCAACGGCGAGTATTGACGAGTTATTACATGAAATCGAGCTGCTCAGTGACAATGTATTGGAAGCCATTGAAGCGGTATCGGATTATTTAAAGGAGGCGGTATAAGCCATGAGTATTTTTAGAAAATTACTGACCGCAGTACGTGGTGGTGCAACTGAAGTCGGTGAAGCGGTTATCGATTCACAGGCAATCCGCATTTTAGAGCAGGAATTGCGTGATTCCAAAAAGGCCCTGAATGACGCCAAAAGCGGCTTGACCTCGATTATGGCTGAAAAGATGGGCGTTGCCCGTAAAGTAAAAGAGCTGCATGAAAAGATTAAAGAACATGAAACTTATGCCATGCAGGCGATGGATAAAGGCGATGAGAGTCTGGCCCTGGATGTGGCCAATAAAATTGCCGAATTTGAGCATGAATTGACTATTCAACAGGGCATCCTGGAGGGCTACGAGTCCAAAGTGACCAACTTGAAGAAAATGATTCGTCAAAGCGAGCGTAATATTCAAGCCATGGACCGTGAAGTCTCGGTGGTTAAAACAACCGCCAAGGTGCAAAAAGCCAATGATTTAGCCTCGGCTAAATTTTCCGGTTCAAATTCATCGCTGCACAGTGCCACCGATTCCCTTGAACGCATCAAAGCACGTCAGCAGAAACGTGAAGATCAGGCGGCAGCCGCGCTGGATCTGGAGTCGGAAACAAGTGGCGATGATTTGCAGGCCCGCTTAAAAAATGCCGGCATCGTTGATTCTGCAAGTTCAGGATCGTCAATCCTTGATCGATTGAAAAAACAACAAGAGAACAGCTAGGCATGGGGCTTTTCAAGTCAATGTTTGGTGGTGGCGATAAGTCGCCGCCGGTGCGGTCAATTGAATCCCCGCAAGATCTAAAAGTTGGGGATCTAGTGAAAATGGAATTTGCCGAACAGACCCTGATCTCCGCTCAAACATTAAAGGTGTCTGAACAGCTATTTTACGACATCAGTGGTGCGGAGGACTGTAAAACGGTTTCGATCATGAGCGGGGCGAATCAACGCGTGCTGTTATCCACCAGTAGCGTTAATCCGGACCGGCCTCTGGAAGTGGCCGTGGCGATATTGCCCGAAAAAGTATTTGAGATATTTAACCGCAAGCAGTTTGTCGCCATCTTTGAAGAACCGGACAATACCGATCATCGCCTGCACACCAAGGCTAATTTAAACGAACTCAATGAACTGCAAGGTTTTGTCGGTGGGTCCTATTTTCAGGAACGCACCAACGAAGCCTATCGCAGCAAAAAGGATTGTCGCGCCGACGCCGGACTTGATTTAAACTGGACGGCTTTTGATTATAAATTAATGATCTCCGATGATCGGCAACATGCGGTCCGCATTGAAGTGTTTGATGGTGGCCGCACCGATGTATATTTAATTGTCTATTTAAGATTAAATAAAGTAGAAGAATACTGGTCCGCTTGATATGGCGGTAAAGAAAAAAATCCCCGCCACCTGGACGCGCTCGGATAAAAACATTCGTGCCGTTCAGGTGATATTTGAATTAGGATTGGAACAGTCCAGAACTTTGCGTATCAAAGCCATTGAGCAAGACTTAAGTCCGTCGGATTATATTCGTCATATTGTCGGGTTGCCGCGCAAAAGACCCATCCGGCCCAGGCTTAGCATCAGCCTGTCGGCGGAAGATTATCAAATATTGGCCGAACGTTACCAATTAATGCCCGACAAAAAAGAACAAATCCGCGAACGAATAAAAGAAGAGTTAATAAACACCACTAAAAAATGACTCCCCGGCCATGGTCCTAAAGACCTATCCGTCAGGCTGGGTTAAGGGACTGTGCACAAATATAAAACACGGACAAAAAATCACTATTATGCATTTGATATTGCGTTGGTTTGCAGGAAGGCGGGGCCGGTTAAAACACAACGTCCAGCATAATTTAATCCAATCAATCATAAATTCGTGTTTGCTGTTAACGCTTGTTTTCGTATTGCACATCGGCTTGATGTTGCATTATGAAGGTTTGGGCCTGGGTGATGCAACCTGGCTAACCTTTACCACCGCCACCACCGTGGGTTATGGAGACATATCCGCCTCAACCACTCAGGGGCGCCTCGCCACTATTTTTTTAATCTATCTGGGCGGTATTTTTATATTTGCCAAGGTGGTCGGTGATTATTTCGATTATCGTCTTGCCGTGCGGGATAAAAAAATCAAGGGTCATTGGAGTTGGAATATGAACAAGCATATCGTTATCCTAAACAGCCCTACACATTCCGGTGAACGTTATTTAGAACGATTGATAAAACAGTTCAGGGCATCGATTCATTACAAAAACACCGTTATTTATCTGTTGACCCGACAATTTCCGCAGGGCTTACCTGATTTTATTACCCAACTCGATAAGGTGGTACACTACAGTGGTGATCCCCGCAACCCACAGGATTTAATCGCCGTCTGTGTGGCCCAGGCCCGTGAGGTGATTATTCTGGCTAAAGATGAGAATGATGAAAGTTCAGATGGACGAACCTTTGACATCTTACATCGCTTAAAAGATTTAGAGGTTAATGCCGGTATCCTGGCAGAATGTGTTGAAGATACGAATCGCAAACGGCTCGAAGATGCCGGGGCCAATATTGTGATCCGACCGATTCGTGCCTACCCTGAAATGATTGTGCGGGCATTTGATGCGCCGGGTTCAGAGCGCATCATCGAAAACATGTTCAACAGTGAAGACGATGAATATCGACGTTATGATGTGGAAATAAGTGACATGGCCTGGTGTGATGTGGTGACGCGTTTAATTACCCATGACGTGGGCATTGCGGTCGCCTATATTGATCGACATAACGATGAAATGGTCTACAACCCGCCGGCCTATGCAAAACCGGCTATCCAGGCATTAATTACCATCAGCAAGGACAATACCATGCACAGCAACGATGACGTGAAAAGACTGGTTTCATAGGAGAAAAAATGAACCAACCCAATCTAAGAATATTTAATCGTTTTTTTGGCTTATGGCTGATAACCGTGCTGCTGCTGTCAGGTTGCGGTAACCGCTTTGAGGAACAGTTGCGCCAGACGCATAAAGTGGTGTCGAACAATATTACATATCTAAAAAACCAGCTGGATACGCAGCAGTTGACCAATGGCCTGCTGATTAACAAATATGCCGATGCATTAATCAAACAAAAACCTGACTATGCGGATATCGCCACCTTATTGCAACAAGAATCGACCTCACAGGGCAAAGCTTATAACGGCCTGCTGAAACGCATGGCGGCCGTTAGTCTTAAACCGACCAATCGAGAAAAAGCGGTCAGCGGTTTACAGGAATTACAGTTAATTAATACAGCGGCCGATGTTCATGAATTCAATAACAGCCTCGCCGATGTGGTGAATACCCTTGCCTCTTTATCCGATGGGCAACTAGCGGCAATTAATGTGCCCGCTTCGCAACAGGCGACTGCGCAACAGGCCAATGCACTGGTGGGTAACCCGGCTTATGGCAATGGGCGTCAAGGCAGTGATGGCCGATCCTTGTGGGCCTGGTATGGCATGTATTCCATGTTCAACAATGTCTTTGGGCGCCCCTATTATTATAATTCCTGGTCAGCGCGGCCCCATTACAGTTATTACGGCAATTATGGCCGCAACCGTTGGGGGGCTGATGCCGATGTTAATCGAAATCGTGATTTAAGCCGCCAGCATCCCAGCAAATATAACAAACCCAGCGCGGCGACGAAGTCACGTTATGCAACGACGGCTAAACGTTCATCCAGCTACGGGGGCTCTTCAGCAAAAAGATCCTCATCGCGCCCTAGCTCGTATGGCCCAAGTAGCCGAAGTTCGTCATATTCGAGTTCACGTGGTTTTCGCTCTGGGAAATAAGGAGACAAAAGATGTTAACAGATTTTATAAATGTAGATGTGGACTTGGCGCTTTACTACCTGGTGGATTTTTTAATTGCCCTGGCGTTATTAAGTGCGATGCGCTTTCTTGCCGGTCTGGTCGGTAATGTATCCGCCACCAAAGAAATTTCACACAATGACAATAAGGCCTTTGGCATATCACTGGCCGGTGCCATGGTGGCGGTGAGTATTATGCTAATGGGGGTTGTTTCAGGTGATGCCGGTTACAGCCTGGCCAACGAAGCGCTTACGGTGATCTTGTTCGGCGTCATCGGCATAACCCTTATGTGGCTAACCCGCATTGCCTTTGATCGCGTCTCATTCCCCGGCTTATCGATTCACGATCAAATTATGAAAGACAATGTGGCCGCCAGCATCATTGATGCCTGTAACATGATTGCCACGGCCATTATTATTAAAGGCGCCATGACCTGGGTGGATGGCGACCTGAACACGGCCATCATCGCAGTGGTCACAAGTTTTGTCGGCTCACAGGTCATCATGGCGCTGGCGACGTTATACCGCGTCAAAGTGTATGAAAAACGCCATAAGGGAAGCCCGTTACACCAGGCGATTGAAGAAAACAATGTCGCATTGGCGTTGCGTTTCAGTGCTTATCGAATTGGCATTGCGATAGCGGTAAGCGCCGCCTTCACTGCGGTGGAATATGAAGCAGATGCCCTGATGACCGTCTTCATGTTGTGGTTTGGTGTCGCCCTAGCTCTCTTCATCTTATTGACCTTGATCGCCATTGTGATCCGGCACGGCGCCTTGCATCGAGTTAATATCGGTGAAGAAGTGGGGCAACAGGGTAATATTGCCGTTGGTGCCATCGAAGGCAGTATTTATATTGTCGTCGGTTTATTACTGGCCGGACTCATTGGTGCTTAACTCTGCCGGGTTTCGATTCCGGCAGGGTATCTGGACGCCGCCAATACTGACTCAATTGAACTACCCGTAATGACACTGACCTCACGACAACGACTCATCCTCGTCATTTTCATTGCCGTCGCCTTTATCGTTGATTATCTGCCGCTGATCAATGCCCCGTTTTTATGGAGTGAAACATTCTTCCACGAAATCAGCCATGGCCTCGCGGCAATACTCTCCGGCGGCATGATCCATAAGATCACCCTGAACTTTGACGGCTCCGGCCTGTGTACGACCAGTGGGGGATCGCGTTTTATAGTCACTTTTTCCGGTTATACCGGCAGCGCGCTATGGGGACTGCTGATCTACAGGGTTGCCGGTTCTCTATCCCCGGGCAGGGCAAAAATCATGGTCGGCATTATGATTTCGATGCTGGCTACAGCCCTATTGTTATGGGCTCGCGACGGATCAACCATTATTATTTTGCTGATTTTATTACTGATCTACAATCTGCCATTGATTAAGTCGTTATGGTTCAGTGTGAAATTTTTCATTCAGTTCGTCGGTATTTTTATCATGCTCGACGCCATCCGCAGTCCGTTATACCTGCTGGATGGCCGCGATCTCGGTGATGGCTCCAGCCTGGCAAATTTGACCGGCTTACCAGAATTCTTCTGGGTAACATTATGGTTTATTATTGCAGTCGGCTGTCTGTATCTTTTGTGGACGAGTCAGGCGAAGATGAAAAAGGAACATTGAAAGGACATGCGGGACGCACTTGCTTTATTGCTTTAATTTAAAATACGACCCAACTTTGTTTTCAGCGTTGGGCGTTCTTGTGCAATGATTTCGGCCTTCGACTCGAACAGCCTGTCTCCAGTCAACAGGTGGGTGTTAAAAAATTGGCATGTCTGGCCATGGATGATGAGAGGATGTGTCTGGATTGTAAGAAGCTGAATGAAAAGACTTTTCCCGTGGACAAA
>JAJRWO010000125.1 GCA_024276775.1 Gammaproteobacteria bacterium
CCCAAGTGAATGGCGAACGTTTCGCCTTCGTCACCCAGGCCGTCATCCGTGATTGCAATGCTGATGCTGGCCGATGTCTGCCCTTCGGTGAAGATAAAGCTGCCGTCGGTAGCGTTGTGGTCAGCGGTATCGGCTGTGCCGGCAACAATATTGTAGGGAATTTCGATAGGATAGCTGGGCGCTGTGCCGCTAAGGTAGGCAGTGACTGTGGCACTGCCGCCTTCCCCTACGATCTGGTCAAGAGACAAGTTAACGCTGGGTAGAACGCGGATAATCTGCTCGACTGAGCGTTGGTTAAGCCCCAGGTCAGTCGCTGTCCAGGTAATGGTGTATAAACCTGGGGCGAGTGGTCCGATTTCTCCGACAGGTTTAAAGGTGGTGATGATGGGAATGTCGGCAGCGCTTTCGACTTTGTCGCTGATCTCGATTGTTGTGGCGATAGTGGCCAGCTCAGGGGTTACGATGGGCTGAATCGCTTTGCCAGGCTCAGGATCGCTTATACCACTTAAAAATTCTGGCGCGATGCTGTCAATGATCGGTGCGGTGGGGCCGCTTGGGTCGGTAAGGGCAGCAACCTGATGGGTCGGCAACCACAACAACAGTATGGTCGCAAGACTGTAAATAAAGGATGGTTTGCTGGAAATGCGCGGCATGTTAAATCTCATTGAGCCAATATTTGTCCGGTTACGTTGATGCTTAAATTGAAGTACCGCTCCGGCTTTATCGATTATTATGCCTTAGGTAGCTAAGCATAGCAGCCCATAATTTACGTCGACTTATTTTGCTGGATTTGGTTGGGGGGTTGTTTGACATCAATCAATTATTAAGCACTCCTGCCTGGAGTTTGTTATTCTCGCGGGTCTATTTGAATAATCATTTGAACAGATGAAATACAAAGACTTACGTGACTTTATTGCTCAGTTGGAAGCCCAGGGTGAATTGAAACGCATCAGCCAGTCGATAGACCCTCATCTGGAAATGACTGAGGTCTGTGATCGCACCCTGCGTGCTGAAGGCCCGGCGTTGTTGTTTGAAAATCCAACAGGTGCTGATATTCCGGTGCTGGGCAATCTCTCTGGTACACCACAGCGGGTGGCAATGGGCATGGGGGCGGATTCGGTTGAGGCACTGCGTGAGATTGGCAAACTGCTGGCTGCCTTAAAGGAACCGGAGCCGCCCAAGGGTTTTCGTGATGCGCTGGGTAAGCTGCCGATGTACAAGCAGGTGCTGAATATGGCACCCAAGGTGGTTAAAAAAGCACCTTGCCAGACCAATGTAATCGAGGCCGATGATGTTGATTTGGCCAAACTACCGATCCAGACTTGCTGGCCGGGTGATGTCGCACCGCTGATTACCTGGGCGCTGGTGGTCACCAAAGGGCCGTTCAAAGACAGACAGAATATGGGTATCTATCGCCAGCAGGTGATAGGCCGCAACAAGGTGATTATGCGCTGGCTGGCCCATCGTGGCGGGGCGCTGGATTTTCGTGACTGGCAGCAGGCGCATCCGGGGAAGCGTTTTCCGGTTTCTGTGGCGCTGGGTGCTGATCCGGCGACGATTTTGGCAGCGGTGACACCCGTGCCGGATGCCTTGTCGGAATATGCCTTTGCCGGTTTGTTGCGGGGCAGTAAAACTGAACTGGTCAAGTGCATTCATAACGACTTGCAGGTGCCGGCCTCGGCAGAGTTCGTGCTTGAAGGTTATCTGGAACCGGGTGAGATGGCCGATGAAGGGCCGTTCGGCGATCATACGGGGTATTACAATGAGGTGGATCGGTTTCCGGTGTTGACCATTGAATGCATTACTCATCGCGACAATCCGATTTATCACAGCACCTATACCGGCCGGCCGCCAGATGAGCCTGCGGTGTTGGGGGTGGCGTTGAACGAAGTGTTTGTGCCGATTCTGCAAAAGCAGTTTCCGGAGATTATTGATTTTTATCTGCCGCCAGAGGGCTGTTCCTATCGCATGGCTTGTGTCAGCATCAAGAAACAGTACGCGGGTCATGCCAAGCGGGTGATGCTGGGGGTATGGTCGTTTTTGCGGCAGTTTATGTACACTAAATTTGTTATTGTGGTTGATGATGATATCAATGTGCGTGACTGGAAGGACGTGATTTGGGCCATGACAACGCGCATGGATCCTGCTCGTGATACGGTAATGATTGAAAATACACCGATTGATTATCTGGATTTTGCATCACCGGTTTCGGGCCTGGGTTCAAAGGCCGGTTTTGACGCGACAAATAAATGGCCGGGAGAAACCACGCGTGAGTGGGGTAAGCCAATCGTCATGGACGAAGCGGTTAAGCAACGTGTTGATGACATGTGGGCTGGCTTGAAAATTTTTGAATAGTGTAAAATTATTTTTTACCGGGCTGTTGGCCGGGTGATTCACAATAGGGGAAAACAATGGATTTAAAACAAGGGTCTTTATATACAATTCTGGTATTGGGTGGCATTGGCCTGTTGGCTGTGTCGTGTTCTGATCCGGACAATAATGGCGGCCATCATAGCGACAAAATGGAGCACGGTAAAACAACAGAGCACCATGGAGCGGCAGATTCACATGTGCCTGCCAAGTCCGGGGATAAGATGGGTCTGGTTAACGCCCCTGGGCGGACCTTTTTGTATGACGCGGTTTGAAATATAGATGTTTAATGGTTGTTGTTGCTCGGTGGTGGTACGTCACTGGCAAATAACTGTTCGGCATCGATGCGATCAAACTCATATTGCTGGTTGCAGAATTCGCAGCTAACAGAAATCTTTTTTTCTTGCTTGATAATATCATGCGCTTCATCCGGGCCGAGGGCGCGGAGTACGTCTGTCACTTTGTCGCGTGAACAGCTGCAACGAAAGCTGATGGGTTCGGCATCAAATAGGCGTACCTCTTCGTCATGAAACAGGCGGAACAGTATTTCTTCAGTGGAGAGGGCAAGCATCTCTTCGTCGGTGAGTGTGGTACTTAGCGCTTCGATACGCTTCCATAGGTCTTGATTCAGCGCTTTGCCGGGGAGGTGTTGCAATAACATGCCAACGGCTTGTTCCGCATCGGCAGCCAGCCAGATGTGGGTCTGAATCTGTTCCGACTGTTTGAAATAGTTTTCGATGGCGCGTGCCAGTGAGCCATCGCTGATGTCGACAATGCCCTGATAACGGTCATCATTTTTGTTGTCGATGGTGATGGTCATGTGGCCATCACCGTAAAGGTTGTTGGGTTTCTCTGCCAGAAGTGCTTCCTGCCAGCGGGCCAGCCCGCGAATCTGGCGCTGATTGTTGCTCTGTGCCACCAACATATTGATCGCCCCGCTGGATTGGGTTTGCATGATCAGTGAACCGTCAAACTTGATTGTCGAACTAAGCAGGCTGCTGGCCACCAGTGCCTGGCCCAGTTGCTGGCCGACTTCGGCGGGGTAGTTATAACGCCTCAACGTCGTTTGATAGCTGTTGCCAAGATGAATGAAAATGCCGCGTACATGGCTGTTTTCAAACAAAAAACGTTGCAGGGTGTCACTGCGTTGCATGGGTTATCCTTGGCTGTTTTAGGCGTCAGTATAACGCCTAAATCAGCGGCAGACAGAAGTGGTACGATCTTTTTCGATAGCAAAAGGCGTGACGCTTTTGGCTGTCCGCTGTATTTTTTTGGTACGCCCAGCATGGGCGTGAACTAATGAGTTGAAAGTCCTCTGTAAGAGATTCGACCTGCTTTAAAACAATAAAGCAGTATAACGACTAGCTGACGGCAGCTGCAACTCCACGAGGAGTTGTGGGAAGGAAGCCCGAGCCTTGGCTTATCAGCTCCCATCAACGGATAAGGTCGAATAGATGGAAACCGATAACGTTCGACGCAGTATCAGCAAATACTTGTAAAACCGCTTGAAACTAGTGGTTAACACCACCAAAAGCCACGTAGTTAAAACCAATAAATGCAAATGCCTGGGTTTTATCTTTCTAGGAGGCCGTATTCACTGGTACCCGAAAACGCTGCATAAATTCAAGCAACAAGTTCGGCGATTAACTCACCGCCATTGGGGGGTGTCGATGAAGTATCAGCGCTTCAAAATCA
>JAJRWO010000126.1 GCA_024276775.1 Gammaproteobacteria bacterium
TCCTTTGATCAGGGCGTCAGCCATCTGTTCACTGGAAAGTCGACCATCGCGCCCCACAACAACCGCCTGCTCACCTCGTTGCCAGGCTTCGGTTCCAAATGCTCGGCCTATCTGATAAGCAATCTCAGGCGTCAGTGTCCGCCCAACCACGCCACGAATATCATAAGCACGAAAAATAGATTGCGGCACATCACTTGTCTCAACTTCTGTTTCAACTTCTGTTTCAACTTCTGTTTCAACTTCTGTTTCAACTTCTGTTTCAACTTCAACTTCAACTTCAACTTCAACTTCAACTTCAACTTCAACTTCAACTTCTGCTTCTGCTGTGATAGGTTCAAAAACTACGTCACTTTTGCTTGCTTTTTGTGCTTCATCAGTCCGGCCATTTTCTTCTATTTTAATATCTGCTTCAGCCTGATAAAGGATATCCACATATGAACTTTCAAATTCCTTACGTCCAGCCTCAGATTCATCAGCCGCACTACGCATTATTTTTGCTTCAACTTCAGCCTTTGCCTGCGGCAATGCAGACCAAGTCAAGGTTTGAAAATTATTCAGCGTTGGTTGTAATTCATCCAAACCAACCTTGTAGTCCTTGCCCATCCATTGCCCTGCCAGTCGATCACGAACGTAGCCATACAAAACATTAGCACTTGTCACCACGGCCTTTTCTACCCACCGGGAAAACAGCCACATCATTAATGTCAAGACAACCGAGATAAGCACATAACCTAGCCAAAAAACCACACGCCAATCCTGCTCCATTACACGCCAGGTCTTTGGCTGTTCCCAATAAGACAAACGCCAATGAGCATCAGAAAATTCACTATAGTATTCTCGAGCAACGGCCTTGATAGCCTCATCGCCTCGACTCATAAATTGCTCTATTGTACCGTTACTCAACACTTGGCTTAACTCAAGTCTGGCATCATGAATGGCAAGTTGGTTAATTGCCGCATCCAGAATCCCTGAATCAAATCGAACCAACACATAACCAATCAGCGCCTGCCCCTCTTTAAGGGGACGAACAATATCAAGATGACGGCTACCATCCTGCATTCTATGATATTCAAGTCTCGCCTGATGCCCCTTCTCTGCCTCATAAATCAGATCCAGTTCAGAAAAACTCAATAGTGGGTATTCACCCGCCAGTTGTTTTTCCTCACCTTTAGCAAACATCATCACCTGATGGGCGCCAATCATCACCGCCAAATCTTTCTCGCGCATCTTACGGCTATCAGGATTGCTCATCCATTCTAGCAGGCTTGGATCTGCAGCCAGCAGGTTAACCCGTTCAACATAGCGTGTAAGCAAGGCATCCACTTCAATATCGAGTCGATTTTTTTCAGACTCTGCATGCTGGACAATTTTTTCTTGTTGCAGTGAAGTGAGTAAAAAATAACCCGGCAGCGCTAATGCAAATAACACAACAACACCCACCACAACCGCTCTACCAGTGATGGACGGTAATGATGCCTGTTTATTATTCAATATACTGACTCCCTGTCAATGTCATGCCCTATGGCCTAAAATTAATGCCGGCCAGTATGGCCAAACCCCCCCCCGCCACGCTGACTCTCTTCGAACTCATCGACCACTTCAAGATTTACTTGAACAACGGGCACAAATGCCAGCTGGGCAATACGTTCACCCACATTCACTTCAAACACATCATTGCCACGATTCCAACAAGAAATGAATAACTGTCCCTGATAATCTGAATCAATCAAACCCACCAAGTTGCCCAAAACAATGCCGTGTTTGTGGCCCAACCCTGAACGCGGCAGAATCATCGCCGCCAAGCCTGGGTCACCCAGATAAATGGCAATACCCGTAGGTATCAACTGGGTTTCACCGGGTTTCAATGTAATGGACGCATCCAAACAGGCACGCAGATCCATACCTGCCGCTCCAACAGTGGCATAACGTGGCAGCGGAAACTCATTACCAATACGTTTATCTATTACTTTAACTTGTACTTTGCGCATGATATCTCTCTGCAATTAACGTGATTAATGCTCGTGCGACGATGCCTTTATCGGCACGAGGTATGTCCTGCTTGCCCCCCTGCCAAAATACCGTTAAAGCATTGTCAGCAGCATTAAAGCCCAAGCCAGGGCCAACCAGGTTGGCAGCAATCATATCCAGGCGTTTACGCTGCATTTTCCCTTCGGCATATTTTTCCAAGTCGTTAGTCTCGGCGGCAAAGCCAACACAAAAGGGTTTGTCTGATCGTGCCGCCACCTGGGCCAGAATATCCTCTGTCCGCGCCAACGACAGTGACAATTCAGCGGCATCTTTTTTTATTTTTTTATCCCACACCACTGTCGGGCGATAGTCTGCTACCGCTGCTGCTGCAATGAAGATTTGGCTATTGCCAGCACGCGCCTTTACCACCTCACTCATCTCAGCCGCAGTTTCTACCGCCACACACTCAACACCGGCGGGACAGGCAAGCGCCGTCGGCCCACTCACCAGCACCACCTCCGCTCCGGCAGCAACAGCCGCGACGGCGACGGCATAGCCCATCTTTCCAGAACTGTGGTTACTGATGTAACGCACTGGATCGATGGCCTCGCGAGTCGGGCCTGCCGTCAACAAAACACGACAATCAGCCAAAGCCCCTTGCTGCCAATGATTGCCCAGTGCAAGCAGCAACTGTTCTGCTTCAAGCATGCGACCCGCACCCGTCTCGCCACAAGCCTGTTCACCTTCTGCAGGCCCCAGCAACCTCACCCCGCGCTGTTGCAGGACCTGACAATTGTGCTGCGTCGCCGGGTGAGTCCACATGACCCGGTTCATGGCCGGTGCCACAAATACCACGGCCTCAGTGGCCAGGCATAAAGTCGTTAGCAGGTCATCAGCCAGACCATGCGCCATACGCGCAAGAAAATTGGCACTCGCGGGGGCCACCAGCACAGCGTCAGCCCAACGCGCCAATTCAATATGCCCCATCGCCGCCTCGACCGAACTGTCCAGCAAAGAAGTATGAACCGGATTACCCGACAGGGCCTGCATGGTCAGTGGGGTAATAAACGCCACCGCCGCCGACGTCATCACTACCCGTACCTCAGCCCCTTTCTGGCGCAGACGACGAACCAACTCGGCACTCTTATAAGCGGCAATCCCCCCCGTCACACCGACGATGATTCGACGACCATTCACTCCTGTCACTACAGCCACAGACACTCCCGATAGCCAGACGCGTAATAATAGGGGTAACATACCATTCTTGGGCGCATAAATCGAAACACGGACGTGGTACTCGGCAAAGGATGGGCATGGCAATTACCGATTGGCCGGCAGACGAACGGCCACGCGAAAAACTTCTGCAACGCGGCCCAGCCGCACTCTCTGACGCCGAACTACTGGCAATCTTTTTACGGACTGGCATTGTCGGCAAGACGGCTGTTGATCTGGCCCGTGATCTGCTCGAAGAACACGGCAGTCTACGCACCCTGCTTGACGCCGATCAAAAGCAATTTTGCAAAAGCAAAGGATTGGGGCCAGCCAAGTATGTACAACTACAGGCAACACTAGAGATGGGCCGCCGCCACCTGGACGAATGCTTGCGCCGCGGTCACGCTCTGACTAATCCACACGACACTCGCCGCTTTCTAACTGCCCGGCTACGCGATTACCCATATGAGGTCTTCGCTTGCCTGTTTTTGGATACTCGCCACCGGGTCATCCAATTTGAGGAATTATTTGTCGGCACCATCGACGGTGCCTCGGTGCACCCACGTGAAGTAGTCAAGCGGGCACTGCACCACAATGCAGCGGCGGTCATCCTGGCCCACAATCACCCTTCCGGCATTGCCGAACCCAGCCAGGCCGATCAACACATCACCCACCGACTGCGCGATGCCCTAAACCTGGTCGACATCCGCGTACTGGATCATTTTATTGTCGGTGATGGCGAGCTGACCTCATTTGCCGAACGCGGCCTGTTATAACCATATAAGTCATTGTTTTATAGCCAACCCGCACCACGATAGTGACCTGCTTCCAGATTATTGTGTAAACAAGACCGTTTTAACTTGAGTCCAACCCCCGAATCTGGTATAAATTCGCCCTTCCTGCGCTGGGGCGCGGATACAGAATTGATTTTGGAGAAAGACTCATGTCTAGAGTATGTCAGGTAACGGGCAAAGGCCCGATGGTTGGAAACAATGTTTCCCACGCTAACAACAGAACCAGACGCCGTTTTCTGCCTAACCTTCACCGCCACCGCTTTTGGGTTGAAGGTGAAAACCGCTGGGTGAAACTGCGCGTCTCTACACACGGAATGCGCATTATCGACAAGCGCGGCATCAGCACAGTTCTGGCTGACATCCGCGCTCGTGGTGAAAAAATTTAAGGAGACTGAATCATGGCTAAAAGTGCACGCGAAAAAATCAGATTGGTCTCAAGTGCCGGTACCGGTCACTTCTATACCACCGACAAAAATAAACGTAATATGCCTGAAAAAATGGAGATCAAAAAATTCGATCCTGTTGTCCGTCAGCATGTCATGTATAAAGAAGCCAAGATTAAATAGTCTCTGCTTTAAATAGCGTCTATTAAAAAACCCGCTACGGCGGGTTTTTTAATACTGATATAATTGCCACTGCTTAGCTTCTGTATTCCGCATTTATTTTAACGTAATCGCAGGAAAGATCTGTCGTCCAAACCCGCCCCTGCGCTAAACCACGACCAAGATCTATCCTGATCGTTATTTCCTCGGCATCCATCACCACCTGGCCAGCCGCTTCGGTGTACGAGACATCAACACTACCGCCACAGACAATAGCAACATCCCCCAGATAAATAGAGACCTTATCAACATCAAGATTTTCAATCCCCGCACGGCCAACCGCTGCTAAAATACGCCCCCAGTTCGGGTCTGAAGCAAACAGTGCCGTCTTCACCAGGGGAGAGTGCGCCACAGTATAGGCAACCTGACGACACTCAGCCTCATTAAAACCCGACTGAACATCAATGGTTACAAACTTGCTGGCCCCCTCACCATCACGAATAATCGCCTGTGCCAACCACTGAAACACCCCGATGACAGCAACAGAAAACTCAGCATAACCAACATCTGTCTCAGCAGTAAAGGCAATTCCAGCCTGACCACTGGCCACCAACACACACGCATCATTTGTTGATGTATCACCATCAACCGTAATGCTATTAAAAGAGCCAGCAACAGCCTGTTGCAACAACCGCTGCAACAAAACAGGCGCTACTTCCGCATCCGTCGCCACATACGCCAGCAGGGTCGCCATATCCGGGCAAATCATACCTGAGCCTTTGGCAATCCCTGTGATGGTGACGGTTTTACCGGCTATTTCAACCTGCCGTGAAACCCCTTTGGCCAGGATATCAGTGGTCATCACAGCCCGAGCAGCTTTCAACCAATGATCAGCCGACAAATCAGCATAGGCATGAGGCAAGGCAGCCTGAATTTTTTCAGCTGACAGTAATTCACCGATCACACCCGTGGAAAAAGGTAGAACTTCTTCTATCTTGCAGTCAGCAGCATCTGCCACCGCCGCACACGAATCAAGCGCAACCTTCATTCCAGCCGCGCCAGTGCCAGCATTAGCATTACCACTGTTAATCAACAGATAGCGTGTTGTCGCTGTTTTGCCATGTTGACGAGCCAAGGTCACCGGCGCGGCACAAAATGAATTCCGGGTATAGACCGCAGCGGTAACTGCACCCTGGCTGATCTCCATTAATGCTAAATCATTGCGATCGGCATATCTTATTCCCGCTGCCGCAACACCCCAACGCACGCCTGCTATCGGCAATAAAACCGCTGGTTCAGACAAACCTACCGGCATGACTCGCTATGACCTGCCAGCCAAAGAACGGGCACCAACGCGAGCCAGCCATTTTGGCCCGATTTTCTGATAATTTTTATTCAATAGATCCATGTTCGTCTCAAATGAT
The DNA here is from genome assembly GCA_024276775.1 of Gammaproteobacteria bacterium. Classification (GTDB taxonomy): domain Bacteria; phylum Pseudomonadota; class Gammaproteobacteria; order Tenderiales; family Tenderiaceae; genus Tenderia. The sequence goes on from JAJRWO010000126.1 coordinate 5,941, forward strand.
CGAAAAATCTGACTCAAAATAGCCTGCCCTCGCGACGATCATTATTCTCGGGCAAACGCCTAATTTAATTTACCGTGGCACTGTTTGTACTTTTTACCTGAACCGCAAGGACATGGCTCATTTCGACCCACCTTACGGTCACCACGAACATATGGCTCAGCCGTCTCACCTACCTCTGTTTCTGCCTCACTCTCTGGTAAAGCAGAAGCACTGGCATGCTTAAACTCCATACCGCCTTGACTGCGGCGTTGCTCATCCACAGCATCAACATCATCTTGATCCTGAACCTGCACCTTGGAAACAATACTGATCACTTCGTGCTTGATACGCTCCAGCATTTCCGTAAACATTTCAAAGGCTTCACGTTTGTATTCCTGCTTGGGGTTTTTTTGTGCATAACCACGCAGGTGAATACCTTGGCGCAAATAATCCATCGCCGCCAAATGCTCTTTCCACTGAGTATCAAGCACCTGAAGCATGACTGCCTTTTCAAAGTGACGCAACACGTCGCCGCCAGCCTGCTCTTCTTTGGTCTGATAGGTTTTTTCCAGCATTTCCAGAATACGCGGCCGCAGAATTTCTTCATGCAATGTATCATCATCATCAAGCCACTGTTGTACTGGCACAACTTGGCCAAACTCACTCTCCAGCGCAACCTCCAAACCGGACACATTCCACTGCTCTTCCATGCTCTGTGGTGGAATAAATTCATTAATGACACTGGCAACGACATCCGTACGAATGCCTTTAATAGCATCGGCAATATCATCCATGGCCATCAGTTCGTTACGCTGATTGTAAATGACGTTACGCTGGTCATTGGCAACATCATCAAATTCCAGAAGCTGTTTGCGGACATCAAAGTTATGCCCTTCCACCTTACGCTGGGCATTTTCGATCGCCTTGCTGACCCAAGGATGCTCAATCGCCTCACCTTCTTCCATACCCAGCTTTTGCATAATCGCCGAGACACGGTCAGATGCAAAAATACGCATTAAATTATCTTCAAGCGACAGATAAAAGCGTGAAGAACCCACATCACCCTGGCGGCCAGAACGCCCACGAAGCTGGTTATCAACACGGCGAGACTCATGCCGCTCGGTACCGATGATATGCAGGCCACCGGCAGCCAATACCTCGTCATGGCGCTTTTGCCATTCAGACTTAATACGCTGAACAGCAATGACATCATTTGCATCAACGCCCTCAAGAAGCCTATCAATACTTCCACCCAACACAATATCAGTACCACGACCCGCCATATTGGTGGCAATCGTCACCGCACCCGAACTCCCTGCCTGTGCCACAACGTCAGCCTCACGAGCATGTTGTTTAGCATTAAGCACTTCATGCTTAATGCCGCCCTTTTCCAGAAAGTCCGATAGTAACTCAGACACTTCGATTGAGGTGGTGCCAACCAATACAGGCTGACCACGGCTATTACAGTCTTTAATATCTTCCAGTATGGCTTTAAATTTATCTTCTTGATTCAGGTAAACCAGATCGCCCATGTCGTTGCGAGCCGTCGGTCTGTTAGGCGGGATCACAACAACTTCAAGACTATAAATTTCCTGAAATTCACAAGCCTCGGTATCCGCTGTCCCCGTCATACCTGACAATTTATGGTAGAGACGGAAATAGTTCTGAAAAGTGATCGAAGCCAAGGTCTGACTCTCACTTTGAACCGTCACACCTTCTTTCGCTTCAACCGCCTGATGCAAGCCTTCAGACCAGCGTCGGCCAGGCATGGAGCGACCCGTGAACTCATCAACAATAACAACTTCACCATTTTGAATAATGTAGTCCACATCACACTGGTATAAAACATGAGCACGCAACGCTGCATTCATATGATGCATGAGTGCAATATTGGCCGCATCATAAAGACTCTCACCCTCTTGCAGCAAGTCATTCTCTACCAGCATATCTTCCAGTTTTTGGTGCCCAGCCTCAGTCAGAAAAGCCTGTTTCGCCTTTTCATCAACCGTGTAATCACCATCACCTTCAGCACCATCCTCACCTTCTACCTGCTGCCTTTCAAGCCGAGGGATCAACGTATTCATTTTGCCATAAAGTTCTGAATTATCGTCGGCTGGACCGGAGATAATCAGCGGTGTGCGAGCCTCATCAATAAGGATTGAATCAACCTCATCAATCACCGCAAAATTTAGCCCACGCTGCACCTTATCGTCAGCCCGAAAAGCCATATTGTCGCGCAGATAGTCAAAACCAAATTCATTATTGGTACCATAGGTAATATCAGCAGCGTAGGCGGCACGCTTCTCTTCCGGGTTCTGCCCCGAAAGAATGACACCAACACTCAACCCTAAAAAGGTGTATAACTGCCCCATCCAATCGGCATCACGTTGCGCCAAATAGTCATTAACCGTCACAAGATGCACGCCCTTACCTTCCACGGCATTCAAGTAAACCGCCAGTGTCGCTACCAGGGTTTTACCCTCACCCGTGCGCATCTCAGCAATTTTGCCATCATTAAGCACCATCGCCCCAACCATCTGCACATCATAGTGGCGCATATTCAAAGCACGCTTGCCGCCTTCACGAACAACCGCAAATGCTTCGGATAACATTGATTCCAAGGTTGCACCATCTTTCAAACGTTGGCGAAACTCAATTGTTTTTGCCCTGAGTTCATCGTCTGATAGCGCAGCAATAGTCTCTTCCTGAGAAGTGATCTGAGCAGCAAGTTTATGCCTCTTCTTCAACACCCGATCATTACGGCTGCCAAAGATTTTTTTCAATAAATTAGTAACCATTGGTCTTTTGAATTCTTCGCTGGAAAACATATTTATGCTGAATTATGCATAGACAGACGATCATAAAGCAATTCGCTCCATTTATAAAATAAAATAGAGTTAAAACAGCAGGAAGCAGGCGCTAACTACGCGCCTTGCGGACATAAGCCTCAAACTCGCGACTGCAACTCAGCCAAGCGCAGGCTTTCAGCCAAACGCTCTTTTTGCGTCACGAGATCATTTACACCCATGAAATAACCGGCAAACATAGCAATAACAGACACTAGCAAGGCCATTACTGATAGACTAAAAAAGACTGCGCGACGACTAAAATATCGCACAACCCCTTTTGAGTTTTTGGGTAATAAAATAAGAGACATGCTTAACCCTGGGGAATGAATCACTGTTCAGCCGGAAATTAACTTGAAATCACCCACTCTACTAAACAAAATTCTCAGTTCAAAACCCGCCATACAACGCCTTATTCAACAGGCGGGCAAGCTGAAAAAACTCAACCATCGCCTGAGCGGAATATTACCCACCGCCATCGCACAACACTATGAAGTAGCCGCCATCGACGGCGGGGCACTTACCGTATTATGTTCATCATCAGCCTGGGCTACACGCCTGCGGCTACAACAAACTAAAGTCATCAAAGGTTTTCAGGACATTCACATCAGCACCCTGACCATCCAGATCAAGCCACTTAGAGCAACCACCATTAGCAACACCCCTTCAGGGAAAACAATCACCATGTCACAACAAACATCCAGACTATTGATTGAATTGTCAGAAACGACGTCAGACCCAAAATTGAAACAGGCGCTCCAGCGTCTCTCTAAACGCGCGAAGCCCACCGCTTAGCCAGCCTTATTCTTTAATCGACCGACAACAGCCAAGCTTTTATAGCCATCTGGTTAGTTTAAAACTGCAACGCAATTCTATTACGTTACAAGCAAAGGCGGCATAAAGGAGATTGGAGCCTGCTCACCATCCTCGAATGTCACTAACTCCCAAGTATCCTCTTGCATCATCAAAGCACGCAGCAATTGATTGTTCAATGCATGGCCCGATTTATGCCCGCTAAAGGCACCTATCAAACTGCGACCAAGCAAATAAAGATCACCAATAGCATCAAGAACCTTGTGCTTTACAAACTCATCTTCATACCGCAGCCCATCATCATTAAGTATTCGATAATCATCAACAACCACCGCATTTTCCATACTGCCACCCAAAGCCAGGTTTTTAGCCCGCAATGCTTCAATGTCACGCATAAAACCAAAGGTTCTTGCCCGACTAACTTCTTTAACAAATGAGGTAGTGGAAAAATCTATACAGGCTTCTTTAGATCGCCCATGAAAGGCGGGGTGATCGAAATCGATGGAAAAAGAGACTTTAAAGCCGTCAAAAGGCTCAAACTTCGCCCATTTATCACCATCTTCGACTCTCACAGAGCGCTTTATGCGAATAAAACGCTTTGGCGCATCCTGCTCCTCAACCCCAGCAGATTGCAACAAAAACACAAATGGCCCAGCACTGCCATCCATAATCGGGACTTCCGGCGCACTAAGATCAATACAGGCGTTATCTATCCCTAACCCCGCCATCGCCGAAAGCAAATGCTCAACCGTTGAGATACGCACACCATCCTGAATCAATGTCGTCGACAAACGAGTATCACCGACATTTTCCGCTCTGGCAGCAATTTCAACCACGGGATCAAGGTCAACACGGCGAAATACAATCCCCGAATCAACCGACGCAGGGCGAAGCGTCAGATAGATTTTTTCACCCGTATGCAAACCCACACCAGTCGCGCGGATAACGTTTTTCAGGGTACGCTGCCTAATCATTTCTGGCCATTCACTCCAAGTTCAGGCTATAACGACCCTCTCCCTAGACAGGGACTGGCCATAATCGCGCAAAGAGTAGCACAAATCCACCCCCATCGCGACGAAACAACCTGCTCTTATTAACCCAAAGCTGTAATATCTCCTTTTGATTTCGGAGGGGGGCACGACAAAGGAGAGCATCACATTGCGTTATCAGGAGATCGACCGGTTACCCGTCATCCAGCCTACAATCAACCGCCAGGTCAACCTCAATCAGCGCTTGGACGAGAAATATCGACAACGTTTCCGTTGGGGAGAAACTGCCACTCTCGGCGTGTTTCGGGAAGCAGTCCCTCAATCTTTGATAACAGCTCAGGCCCTACTAACAGATTAAAAAAGCGAACAGCTTTCTTAAACTTAAGGCTTCTGAATTCGTATAATAAGTGCAGAACCTTTGAATGGTAAGCGTCTGGCAATAAACACCTAATGCAGTGTATTAAATTGATTAATTATATAATATCTTCAACTTCATACTACAATGGATGCTTCGCATGCCAGCTCAAGTACAAATCAACTTAACGACCGAAGAAAAACAACCGCTTGAAAAAAACCTGAATAGCGGAAAAATATCGGCACGGATGTTGGAACGCTCAAAAATAGTATTACTCGCCTCCGAGAGTTTACCTAATTATAAAATAGCAGAAAAATTAAGTATAGATGTCAACAAAGTTGGCCGCTGGCGTAATCGTTTTGCCGTTCATCGTTTTGAAGGAATCGAAAAAGACCTGCCCCGAGGCGCGAACCATGGTGGGAAAAATACAGAAGACCCGTCCAAATTACGTTCTAAAATTATTAAAATAACCACGCAGTCAAAACCAAAAGATGCAACACATTGGACGACGCGTACTCTCGCCAATAAATTGAAGATAAACCATTCATTCGTCAACAGAGTGTGGCGTGAGGCTGGATTAAAGCCGCATCTGACGGATCAGTTTAAAGTGAGTAATGATCCGTGTTTTGAAGAGAAATTACATGATGTTGTCGGGTTATATCTTAATCCGCCCGAAAGCGCTGTCGTATTTTGTGTTGATGAAAAAAGCGCTATACAAACACTCGACAGAACACAGCCCGGGCTGCCCATGAAGCCGGGTCGCTGCGGGACATTGACGCATGATTACAAGCTTCATGGCACAAGCATATTATTTGCGGCACTCAACACGCATACGGGTGAAGTCATCGGAGAGTGCAAACAAAAACACACTGACAAGGAGTTTTTGTCATTTATAAAGACTGTGGAGAAACAAACACCCAAGTCGCTGGAGCTGCATTTAATCGTTGATAATTATTCGACACATAAACATAAAAAAGTAAGGCGATGGTTAAAGCGGAACAAGCGCGTTCATTTGCATTTTATCCCAACCAGCGCTTCTTGGTTGAATTTGGTTGAAAGATTTTTCAGCCTACTCACCCAAAAGCAATTGAAACGTGGTGTGTTCAGGTCGGTCACAGAGCTTGAAAATCGATTATGAGCTTTATAGAAATACACAATAAAAACAAAAAGCCGTTTGTCTGGACAAAGTCAGCGAATGATATTTTAGTAAAAGTAGGTCGCGCAAGAAAAACACTTACATCTCTACAAACAGTTTAATACACCACACTAGGACAGCCCTCCATTAACTCTTACCACAACAAGATTTAACCCCAAATTTTTTCAAGATAGTTTCCATCAAACACCACTGTGTGATGCCTGATTGAAATAGATTCGCTCCCACAAACAAGGTGAACCATAACCATGTAGGCTCACTTAATACCACGCCGTTATAGACGCTTGAAAGCACCACGGAAAGCATAATAAAAAAGCCTGCAA
>JAJRWO010000127.1 GCA_024276775.1 Gammaproteobacteria bacterium
ATCCTCGCAATCGCAGCGGCATCCCTAACAGTTATTACGTGCTCGTTCCCTGATTTATGTATTGTAAATATTGGCTTTGTAGCTGCCTAGGTTTTTCGGTTGTTGAAACCAATCAATGGTTTTAGCCAGCCCGTATTTCAAACCTTTTATGCCTGGGTATTGCGGTGCCCAATTAAGTAAGGATTTTGCCTTGCTGTTATCTGCCCACAAGCGTTCAACCTCACTGTTTTTGGGGCGGGTTCTAGTCTTATCTGTTTCTATTTCAATGCTTTCATTCATGAGCTCAGCGATTAGAGAAACGGTATCGCCTATTGAAATCTCGAAGTTACTGCCAAGGTTGATAATTTCACCAATGGATTTATCTGACTCAATCGCTGCAATAAAGCCATTAACTGTGTCGGCGACATAGTTGAAATCCCGCGTTGGGCTGAGTGAGCCTAGTTTTATTTTTTTATTGCCATTGGCTATTTGGGTAATGACTGTCGGGATAATTGCCCGCGCTGATTGTCGAGGACCATAAGTGTTGAATGGGCGAATAATAGAAACGGGGGTCTCAAATGAGTTGTAAAATGAAAAGGCAATTTGGTCGGCACCAATTTTTGTTGCTGAGTAAGGTGACTGGCCTTGGAGTGGATGTTGTTCAGTCATGGGGGTGAATTGTGCGCTGCCATAGACCTCACTAGTGGATGTATGAATGAACTTTTCTACATTAAGGTCTCTGGCTGCTTGCAGCAGGTTTAATGTGCCGTGGATATTGGTGTCGACGTAACTGTCAGGTGAAACATAGGAATAAGGGATGCCAATTAATGCTGCTAAGTGTAGTACCACATCACAATCACGCATGGCTGAGCGTACACCATGCGGGTCGCGAATATCACCTGCAACAACATCTAATTCATGCTTGATATCACTTGATGAATTGTCCAGCCAACCCCAGTGTCCAAAAGAGGTGTAATAGACAAACGCACGGACATCGTGACCGCGATGGATTAATGCTTCGGTAAGATGTGAGCCGATGAAACCATCGGCACCAGTAATGAGAATTTTTTTACCCTGTAGATTCATTTATCGCTTGTCTCGGGTTGTTCTAAAGACGTTAGCATAGCCTTGGCCGTCTGATTGCCTGGGTCTTTATTTAGAATATAATTCATTGCCCATTCAACACCAGCAGCTGATTCGTGTTGCTGGTAAACTTTGCCTAACTTCATCATGGTATTGAGGTCGTCAGGGTTTTCTAGCAAGTAGTCGGTGTAAATATCCACCGCTCGGCTGACATTACCGCTGGCTTGCAGCATATCGGCGTACATGGGGCTATATGCCGGGCTAATAGCGGACAATGTTTTCAAAACATCTAGGGCAGCATCGAGATTATGATTTTTTGTATGTAAATCGAATAGCCGCATGAGAGCATCAATCTTGGCCGGCCCGTTGGCAATATTTTTATACATTTCAATCGCTTGCACTGTGTCATTGCGCAGTTCGGCCAGATAACATTGCACCAGGGGGGAATAAAATTGTGCCTGCTTTGTGTCGTGGTATTCATTTAATGTGCTCAGCAGGCTTTCTAGCCCATTTGTATCCTGATGCTGGAAATATTCCCGCGCCCGGCTATTCAGGCCGTCGAGCTTGGCTAATGTTTTGATGTTGCCGTGATGGAGCTTGGTAATTTTATCGATTGAGTCACTAAACAGGTGCTGACATTCATGCAATGTCTGGCGTTCTGGTTCGGGCAATTGACTAACATAGTTGACATTTTTTTTTGCCCAATGAATAGCGCGTCCAGGGTGTTGGTCATGACGCCACTGCGCCATTAACTTCTGAACATTGGCTTGTGGCTTGTCTTCCTCAATGCGGCTTAAAATTCGTCTGTGAGTTTCGTCAAGAAGATAGATTAACTCATCACTGGTATCTATTAATGCCTGAAAATAAAGCATGTTACTTTCTTTCAAAGCCTCTTTATTTTGCTCGCTGTGTTTGAGCAGGGGGATGAAACGCTTCAAGCCAAAATATTTAATGAGTTTTACCGTATCATGGTACGTTTCATTGAGTTTTTTTTCGATGTTATCAAGCTTCTTGTTGGTTTTGAAATCGTTGCCCTGTATGTTTTTATTAAATAATTTTTGGTTGTATTTAAGTGCTTCATTGGCCAGACGTTTGATGCTGATTAGTTCTGTCTGTACGCGACCCACCTCAGCCAGTACTTCCTTGTAATATTGGCGACGAGTGTTGATATTATTATGTGGTAGCTTGGCGCTGATGATGTCATGGGCAGATTTTTCCAATGGTTCGATTTGAATCTCACCTGACAACAAGTGTTCTACATGAGCCAGGCGCATAGAGCCTGGTGATGGGTTGATGATGCGGCAGCCTCTGGCAATCGCGCTTTGAGCCTGAAAATTAATCACTGAAGCACAGCTTGCAAAAGTTTTATTTGTGTCAGCCATCATGCCAGCGTTAGTTTCTACTCGCCTGTCACCATACATGGGCCGTGATCCCAAGGCATGCTCGGCCGAGCCGCTGGCATGTGTATGACCTGTTTGGCTAAAGCAAAAGTCTGCGCCGCCGAGGATAATTTGTGTAACGCCCATTTCGATGGCAAGTGCTAAAGCCGTATTGGTGACCGTATTGCCATGGGATGATGCCAGGTTGTCAGGTTCAAGAGGGGTCGGCCAGGGGTAGCGTTTACCCATAAACGCCTTTTTTCCTCCCCAGCTTGACAGCATCACCGAGCTTAAATGGTATTCACTCACCAATAGGGTGCTATTTTCAAATTCAAACATTTCTCGACTGACGCTGAGGTTGACAGGATAAGGGTCTACAGAGACGCTGATGTCAGGCTGGATACCTGCCTTAAGTAAGGCGTTGCTAATGCGTGATACTGCAATGACCAGCAGGTTGCTGCGGTGTTTTTGTACCCATGGTAATAGACCGTCCAGTGATGGGCCACCCGCGAGCACTACGGCGGTCTTACCACAAAATGTATTTGCCAGGCAGAGTGCGGGTATCTGGTTTTCTGTTAAATTCTCCAGTTGACGCAGTGCAAAAGGACGGTTATCGAGTCCTGTCATATATTTTTTACGGATAAGATCGAACGCTTCCCTGAGGGCTTTCCAGAAAGGCGAATATGCACTGTAATGGCCGTGAACCACCCCTAATGAACGGATAAGTACAAGGCGCTCCTGAATAAGGTGGTCGAGCATATCCATTTTGTCTATGGCCAGTTCCAGCCAGTTTTCCAGTGTGGTGATGGCAAGGTCGGCTGTCAGTTTATCCCGGTTGACCAAGTGCTCAAGGATTTCTGGCAGCTCCACTAGTAGGTAACGGCTGCCATTGGGGATGCCTTTTGCCCTTATATATTGGTAAAGCAGGCCACTATCCGTACCCGCAATGACATAAAAGGTGTTTTTTTCAAACAGGCTGTCGCCAAAATATGATCGAAATACCGTACTGGCATCGGTGTCTTGGAATGTATTACGGTTAATGGTAAACAGGGAGTGTTCGCCGAATGCATTGCTGACAATGCTGCTTAAATCTGATTGTAGTGGACGTTTTGGCTCGCTCACAAAGTCTATCTCCAGTGTCAATATCATGACTTTAACTGTTGAGCGTGCAATTAATACGCCAATGTTTAATTGTATAACTCAACGGCTACGACTTGGATTTTTGCTGTTTGCCGGGCATTATATTTTGTGTCTGAGGGTTTTTGTGACGGCTCTTTGGTCAATGCATTCCTTAAGATGAATCGGTTGTGGAAGTGGGAGGCCGCCCTAAAAATGTGAATCAGCAGGTGATGATTATCAGGGGTTCGTGGCCTCATTATTTTTCGTATGGGCGACTAAATTTTTCTCTACTTGCAGGATAGCGTTGCCACTGATTTGTTGGCCACTGTTGCCGCTTAGGGCTTCGTACAAGGCCTGCATGGTGGCACAAATATCTTCAGGAGCCATTTCGATCAGGGTTCCCTCTCGTGATGCCTTGATCAGCCATTCAATGTCAATTTTCCCTAACGCCAACTGATTCAGAATGGGTTCAAATCGCCATAGATAACCGTTTTCAGCCTCAAAGTCGCGGACATGAGCGCGAATGTCTTCGCGAATGGGAAATTCACGTCGATTGCTACTGATCAGAAAGGCCAGCAAGCCGACGACCGAAGCAGGGATCATAAAGATAAATGACATTTTGTTAAGCAGGTTGGCATCGATGCTGCCCCTGCTCCAACTGATATAAGCGATGCCAAAGCCCGCTAGATAAATCACGGCAGCGAAGACCAGGCCGACGACCTTGGCCATGGCCTTGCCAGGTTTGACGCGTGGTTTGTAGTCCAGTCGTGACAGGGTGATATTCTTTTCAAAGTTGCGGATGACGTTTTTGCGGCCGTGGCGTTTGGATGATTGTTGATTGCTCATTGTGGTGTTATCTATTTGTTGGGAGCGCTATTGTCGCAAATGCTTGGCTTTATGCCCAGCCATTCAGTCCACTCCTGAAATAACCCTTGGTCGAGAGCGGCCACTGCTGAGCGTGGTTCGAGATTGGGTTGGTAGACCTGTTCACCTGTGAGTGTGCAGGCGTGGCCGGCCATTTCGCAGAAAATTAAATAGCCAGCAGCATAGTCCCAGAGTTTCTGCTTGCCATGTAAATAGACATGACAACGGCCGGCTGCCATCCAGCACCAGTCCAATGCCACTGAGCCATGGCTACGTTGTGAACTATAAGGGGTGTCGTCCAGCAGGCGGTGGCCTAGTGCTGAAGGCAGGCGTTTGAAATCCACCAGTGCGGTGCTCTTTTTCAGGGGGCCGAGGGGGGTGTGTTGCCCCAGGGCCGTGTTATTGCACCAGGCACCATCGTCTTTGCGGGCGCTGAAACATTCGTCACGACTGGGGTCGTAGACCACGCCAAGAATAATTTCACCCTGATGTAGCAGCGCCAGTGAGGTGGAGAAAAATGGCAGGCCAGCAGCAAAGTTACTGGTGCCATCAAGGGGATCAAGTATCCACAGTGGCCGTGATGGATCGTTGATCAGGTTGTTTTGTTCGATCTCAGTCATTTCTTCACCAAGACAGGCAATATGCGGCCAATACTGCTTTAGCTCTGTTTCGATGCGTTGTTGTACTGCCAGGTCAGCGGCGGTGATGAAGCTGCCATCAGCCTTGTCATAACGGCTGACCTTGGTGAAGCGTGGTAGCAGCTCTTCACGTGCGGCGTTGATGACGATTTGTCGCAGTTGTTCCAGGTCAGGTTGTTGCATGGTCTGAATTAATAATGTGATGAGAGGCCAATATAGAGGCCGGTTTCGAAAGATTGGTTGTCTTGCTTGCTTGTTCGCATGTGGATGCTACGAACACCGAAATTGAATTCGGTATTATCTGCTAAGGGATAATTGAGTTGCAGTTTAAAACTCCAGCTCCATTTCATGTCGATGCGCCAAGGCTGGCGACCAGTATTGCCTTGATTGCTAATATGAGGGGCGATTAGTAGTTCGCTGAGCAATTCGTATTTGCGTGTTTCATTCGGCAATTGGCGGAAGATGGCGCCGCCACCAAGGGCGAGTAATGACTGGTTTTTAAAGTTAGCGAGGAATGTTGCAATTTTGGGGGTGAAAGTTCTGTCTTTTTTTAGAATTCGCTGGTAGTCAAGCAGCTCGGCATCAGCAATGAATAGGAAGTTGCGTGGGTCAGGTTCTTTCGACAAGATAAGGCTGAATTGCTGACGTGAGTAGCGGGGCAGATAGTTGTTGGCGTTACCGAGATAGTAGGCTTTAACGCTGTCAGTACTGATGAGCAGACCGGATGATGCCGCTAAAACGCTGGTTATTGGGGCGATCAAGGCTGGAATTAATATATATCTGCAAACATTCAACATGATTACTACCGTTAAGGCCAATTTGATGCTGTATCAGGAATGGAAATTATATATCGTTTCCATTTCGTTAGTCATTGAACTCAATTATACGGTCTTCAAGTTCTTCAGGGTGAAGATATTGCTCGGAAATACATTTTCCTGCAATAGAAATGCCTGCCAAGTGAACGCTGTCTGTTGTGCCCGAGATGAGAGGATGCCAGTGGGGCAGTAATTTGCCTTCATGCAGGCGGCGATAGGCGCAGCTATCGGGCAGGAGCATAAAGTACTCGGGGTGAGCCATGCTCAGTACCAGGCAGCCGGGAATCCGTTTGACCCGGTGGTGGTAATCACCGCAGCGGCAACTCTTCAGGTTGAGTAGTTTGCAGGCGACATCAGTATATAAAATATCACCATTGTCCTCATTTTCCAGTTTATTGAGGCAGCAACGACCGCAACCGTCGCAGAGTGACTCCCATTCGGCGTCGTTCATTTCTGACAAGGATTTAATTTTCCAAAAAGCAGACTTTTGTTTTGCCATGATTGACCGGAAGTTTATAAGGGAAATATAGGCTACCAATTTAGGGGAATGATATAGGATTTATGGACGCTGATCAGGCTAAAAAACTGTTCAAGCAGATTTGTAACAATTATCGACTGGAAATGCGGAACAAGTCTGACGGCATTAGAGAGCCTTGCTCGTCTTTTTTGATCATTATGCTTACCTTATATCCATAATGTTATGGGTATACATCGTCTAGTGCGTGTGATGAGTGAGATATTGGCCGGCTAACATCGGCCGCTGTTCAAATGAATAGCGCCAAATGATTTGCACGGGCGATGATCGCTACCCCAGTGTTATTTTAGGGTTATTGATGGTTGCTTTGCCTAACTTATTTGTTATTCGGCTGAAAAGAATAGGTCGCCGTAATATGCCGTGGCCTTTTGTCGGCTGTTGTCGCTGTCGGTCATGATGGCGATGGCATTGATCTCGGTAATATCTTCGCCAAATAATTGTTTCAGATCTTCACGTATATTTTGTTTTTGTGTTTGCCATTGACCGGCTTCGTCAGCACCCGTGCGCAGGGCTAACATTCTGGCGTTGTTGGTGTAGGCGTTTTTCCAACTTGTGCCAATGGCTTGATTGCTGGACCAGACATAATTAACGGCGCGGGTTTTCCAAAAAAAAAGTCCGCCTGAAACAATAACATAGATTCGGGCGGGGTAGTCGTCACCGGCCTTGCTGTATTCGTTGTTGCCTAGGTAGATATTGTTTATCTTCCATGACCAGTTGAGGTAGGGGGTTTTGTTTAAATCAATGTTGATTTCGTAAAACATGCCGGAGGCGCTGGCTGAGGTCTGCGCCTTTAATACCATTTTATTGTTCTCTTGAACGAGGCTGTACTGGGTATTGCAAACAAATGATTTTTCTTCCCAGCCACTTAGATCGTTGTCACTGAAACGGCCAATATCAACTCGTTCAGCTGCAGCGGCTGAGCTGAACAGGGCAATGGCCAGGATGGAGAGCAGGTTTGTGGGGCTGACTTTGTTTCGATGCATGAAGACTCCATGGTAGAGTTAGTGTGATTATTTGGTCGCTGGTGGCGGCCTGTCCTGACAACTCATTCTGATCTTTTTTTATCTCTATGGCCAAATCTAAAATTGTGTATAGCTGCACTGAATGTGGTTCACAACAGCCTAAATGGGGCGGCCAGTGCCTGGATTGTAAGGCCTGGAACAGCATGATTGAGGTGGCGGCGATGCCTGCTGCCAAGGTTAATCCGCGTTTTTCTGGTTATGCCGGGGCCACTAAAACAGAGGTGCAGTCCCTGGGGGATGTAAAACCGGGTGATGTGCAACGTACCCCGACCACTCAGGTGGAACTGGACCGGGTGTTGGGGGGTGGTCTGGTGCCGGGGTCGGTGGTGTTGATCGGTGGTGATCCGGGGGTGGGTAAATCAACGCTATTGCTACAGACCGTAGCGATGTTGAGTGAACAACTGAATACCTTGTATGTCACTGGTGAAGAATCATTGGAACAGGTCAGTATGCGTGCCCATCGACTCAACCTGGCTGCGGATAAAGTGCGCCTGTTAACCGAGACCAACATCGAAGCGATTTTGAGTCATGCGCAAAAAGAGCAGCCTCAGGTGATGGTGATTGACTCTATCCAGACTATTTACACCGACATGTTGCAGTCGGCACCAGGGTCGGTGGCTCAGGTGCGTGAAAGTGCGGCGCAGTTGGTGCGTTATGCAAAAAGGAGTGGAGCGGCGCTGTTTCTGGTTGGTCATGTAACAAAGGAAGGTACCCTGGCCGGGCCACGAGTACTGGAACATATGGTCGATACGGTACTGTATTTTGAAGGCGATACCAGCAGCCAGTTTCGCATGGTGAGGGCAATCAAAAATCGTTTCGGTGCGGTTAACGAACTGGGTGTGTTTGCGATGACCGAGACCGGCCTGAAAGAGGTGAGCAATCCCTCGGCCATTTTTTTGTCACGGCATCAGAATGAGGTGCCGGGCAGCGTTATCATGGTCACTCGTGAGGGTAGCCGGCCGATGCTGGTTGAGGTACAGGCCTTGGTGACTGAAAGTTATCTTGGTAATCCGCGTCGGGTAACGGTGGGGCTGGATCAAAATCGCCTGGCGATGTTGCTGGCAGTGTTGCAGAGTCACGGTGGGATTGCCACGCATGACCAGGATGTCTTTATCAACGTGGTGGGTGGGGTACGTGTTACCGAGACGGCGGCTGATTTGCCTTTGTTACTGGCAGGCTTGTCCAGCCTGCGTAATCGAACCATCCCTAAAGACACCATCGTGTTTGGTGAGGTAGGGCTGGCGGGGGAAATACGTCCGGTGCAAGGCGGTTTAGACCGCCTTAAAGAAGCGGCCAAACACGGTTTTAAACGTGCGCTAATACCGAAGGCAAACGCTCCAAAAAAAGGCGTTTTAGAGGGGATGGAAGTGATTGCCGTAGAACGGCTGGTCGATGCAGTGGATGTCTTTTAATCAGCGCCAGCGCAACGAGGCAAGCTCGCGATTCAGCAATTTCTCATCACCGAGATTGAGTTCAATCAAGCGGCGCAGGTGACCAACGCTTTCAATATCGATGCTGTTGATCTGTAATCCGGTTCTATCGTCATTATCGTGTGCCACGGTCGCCTCGATATGGATAAGGCTGCCACTATCGGGAAAGATGACCTCGGCATGAAAGTGTTCACCTTGCAGGCCTTGCCAGTGTGCTGGTCGGGTTACCAGCAGGCCGTTCAGAGATATATCCAGCAACGAGGCACGCCATTCCTGGCGGTCTTTACTAAGCAGAACATCGGCATCGAAACTGATACGGCTAAAACGCCTTTTTTCGTCATTCACAGCGAGCATCCTTTAGTTGGTATATCGCCTGCCATCTCTTGAATTATGGACGGCTAGGTGAGTAATTTTTCCATAATCCTTTCGTATATAGCGGACAAAGTGTCCAGATCCTCAGTGCTAACGCACTCGTTTACCTTATGAATTGTGGCATTCACAGGCCCAAGTTCAAGTACCTGGGCGCCGGTGGGCGCAATAAAGCGGCCATCGGAAGTGCCGCCAGCCGTGGATAATACGCTGGAATAACCAGTAAGCTCTTGAATTGCTTCACACGCTGCATTTACCAGCTCGCCTTCTGGGGTTAGAAATGGCTCTCCAGACAGGTTCCAATTAATGTTGTATTTGAGCTGATGTTGGTCGAGCATCGCTTCAACTCGTTGCTGCAAAATTTCAGCGCTGAGTTCAGTCGAAAATCTGAAATTGAAAATTACCTCAACCTCGCCGGGGATAACATTGGTAGCGCCGGTGCCGGCATTGATGTTTGAGACTTGAAAGGTGGTGGCCGGAAAAAACGCATTGCCTTGATCCCATTCTGTGGCCGCCAGTTCGGCCAGCAGCGGAGCCACTCGGTGAATCGGGTTTTCAGCCAGGTGAGGGTAAGCAACATGGCCTTGAATGCCCTGTACCACCAGGTGAGCGCCGAGGGAACCACGGCGACCATTTTTGATCACATCCCCCACCTTGTTGGTACTGCTGGGTTCGCCCACCAGGCACCAGTCGATTTTTTCCTGACGGGCTTCAAGATGTTGCACAACCTTAACGGTACCATTGACGCTGGGGCCTTCTTCATCGCTGGTGATCAGTAGCGCGATTGAACCCTTATGGTCCGGGTGCTTGGTAATAAAGCGTTCGCAAGCTGTGATAAATGCAGCTAGGCTGCCCTTCATATCGGCAGCGCCTCGACCATAGAGGATTCCATCACGAATTTCGGGTTTGAATGGTGCCGAATCCCATTGATCCAGTGGCCCGGTGGGCACCACATCAGTGTGGCCGGCAAAGGCAAACAACGGGCTGCTATTACCGCGACGGCTCCAGACATTATCCACTTCTTCAAAGCGTAACGATTCGGTCTTAAAGCCCAAAACTTGCAGGCGTGAAATCATGGCTTGTTGGCAGCCGGCGTCTTCAGGGGTTACCGATGCCCGACTGATAAGATCAAGGGCAAGTTGGACGGTGGCGGAGCTGTTGCTATCGGGCACGGATTAACCTTCTTTTATTTTTTGTATTTATTCGATGCGACGATTATACATAATGAGTGTGCTGACAACATACCAACAGTGGCTATTTATATCAGCCACTTGTTACCATAGAGGTTTTAGTCAAACCAGAGTCGAATGAATGGCAGTTCAGTGGTATCCCGGGCATATGCACAAGGCTCGCAAAAACATCAAGGAAGCAATGCCTCAAATTGACGTTGTCATTGAAGTATTGGATGCGCGAATTCCTTACAGCAGTGAAAATCCGGCGATTGCTGAATTACGCCAAGGGCGTCCCTGTATCAAAATACTCAATAAAACGGATCTGGCCGACCCTGAAACCACCTCGCTCTGGATTAAGTATTTCGAGCAGGATGATGGGATCAAGACGATTGAGTTGATTGCAGAGAGAAAAAATCAGGTCAAACAACTGCCGCAACAAATTCTGGCGCTGTGCCGAAAGATGCTGCCGGAGCGTAATCTGGAGAAAAAACCGGCCCGGGTCATGATCCTGGGCATTCCCAATGTCGGTAAATCCACCTTAATGAATGGGCTGGCAGGCAGGGCATTGGCCAAGGTAGGCAATGAACCTGCTGTGACCAAAGCCCAGCAAAAAACCATCCTGGGAAATGGCATTCAATTACTGGACACACCAGGGATCTTGTGGCCACGGATGAATGATCAAAATACGGGGTATCGCCTGGCGGTAACCGGAGCGATTAAAAGTACGGCAATGGATTATGAAGATGTGGCCATGTATGCGGCTGACCTTCTGTTAAAGGCCTACCCAGAGGCGCTAATGCATCGATATAAGTTCAAAAAATTACCTAAGGATGATGTTGATTTATTGGAAAGCATTGGCCGTATACGTGGTGGTTTACGTGCGGGTGGACGTATTGATATGCACAAGGCATCAGAGGTCTTGTTGCATAATCTCAGTGCCGGAGAGCTGGGGCGCATTAGCCTGGAATGGCCTGAGCTGGTTGCTGAACAACAAAAAGAAAGTGAGGAGAACTAGCGGTGTTGGGTAAGATTATTGGCGCGCTGATTGGCTATTGGCTGTGGGGTTTTTTGGGGTTTTTGATCGGCATTTATTTGGGCCATCAGCTGGATAAGCGTATGAGACGGGTTGCCGGTGGTTTTTTGCTGCGGACTATGGCTAATTACCAGGCCAAGACCCAGCAGGCTTTTTTTGAGTGTACTTTTTCTGTGATGGGGTGCTTGGCCAAGGCTGATGGTCGAGTATCTGAAGATGAGATTATTCTGGCACGTCAGGTGATGCAACGCATGGGCCTGACTGAAGAGGCCCAGCGCCAAGCGATGCAACTATTTTCCCAGGGCAAACAGTCTGATTTTGATTTGGACGGTGTGCTGCAAAAATTGAAGCAGGCGACTCGTGGTAGGCAGAATTTGATTCAGATGTTTATCGAGATTCAGCTGGGGGTAGGCTACGCCGATGGCACATTAAAAACTGCCGAGCGTGATTTGCTATTAAATATCTGTCACGGCCTTGGTTTTTCTGTGGACGCATTCGAACGCCTTGAAACCATGATTCAGGCAGAGATTCATCACCATAAAAGTGGCGGTAATCAAGGGCCATCATTGGAAGATGCCTATGCCATTCTAAGTATTGATGAATCAGCCACAGATACTGAGGTGAAGCGTGCCTATCGTCGCCTGACCAGCCAACATCATCCAGATAAGCTGGCGGCTAAGGGGTTGCCGTCAGAGATGATGAAACTGGCGCAGGAGAAAACCCATGAAATCCGCACTGCCTATGAACGGATTAGGGAAACGCGCGGATTTAAATAATGAAACCTAAAAACAAGCCAGCGTTCGCATCAAAACAAGCTGTGTATAAAATCATTGAAGTTGCGTGGGGAGTCATTCCATCTTTTGGTTTTTTTCGAAGCCTTCATGAATGGAAACGCTACAAAGGTCGGCTTCTCTGTATAAATCGCTGCTTGCTTGGAGGAAAACGATACGAAAACCACTTGAAAAACAGATTGTTATAAAGCGGTTGACGGGAAATAAAAACGGCGTATAATGCGTCACTCCTTGAAGCAGGACAGGTCGAAAAGGCCGCTGAGACAAGGAGGTCGGCAAGAAAGTTATGTTGACAAAGAGGTTAGCTGCTGTAGAATGCGCTCCTCTGTTACGACCCACAGGTCATAACTGCTC
>JAJRWO010000128.1 GCA_024276775.1 Gammaproteobacteria bacterium
ACTGACACCGTTTAACTACTTGATGTATTTACTTGAAGAGCTGCCAAAACAGCCTGAGGATCTTGATTATCTGATGCCTTGGAATGTTGAACTGGAAGGTGTTATTTAGAAAGCTAGGTGTTTATTGCCAGACGCTTACGCCTATCCTCTCCCATCGCTGGGGTTCATGATAGATAGGCAGTTACACAGATTTCAGTACAGTCTCGTTTGTTCTGATTGAGCAAAATTGCAGGAATAGTTGTTCTATTTCGAGGTTTTGTAATTGAAGAACGGGCAAAGACGGGCTGAAGATGAGATGCTAAACAGGGACGTTATTGCGTACCCGTTCCTAACCGGGCTGTTTAGCGTCCTGCTTATCAGTACGAGAACGCCATTATTCCAAAAAAGCGGCATTGATAAACATAAACCGCCAACCTAATCCAACAGCCAAGGACTAACTCGCTAGCTGTACCGGAATACTGTTCTCTGTGCGACCAATACTATTGTCATGGTTCATGTAAATGAGACGGGGCTTAAAGTCAGCCAAGGCGTCCTGATCAATACCGACATAGGCACAAATAATCACCAGATCGTTAACACTGGCCTTACGTGCCGCCGCGCCATTAATAGAAATAATGCCTGAACCCGCCTCAGCACGAATCGCGTAGGTTGAGAAACGCTCACCATTATTAATGTTGTAGATATGAATCCGCTCATACTCATGGATACCCGCCGCATCAAGCAACTCGCTATCAATGGCACATGAACCTTCATACGCTAGCTCGGCATGGGTAACCCGTGCACGGTGCAATTTTGTCTTCAGCATCATATGTTGCATAGACGTCCCTCCTAAACTAAAACATGCAGATGACGGCAAGGCCGCAAAACGGTTGCTATTCTACCAACGAACAAGCTAAGTTGTCGATTAGACGGGTTTTCCCCAGTTTCGCTGCGGCCAAAACAATCAACTCTGGCATTTCTGAATCTGCCATTTTCAAGCTACCTGCCTGGCGAATACTGAAATACTCAGGCTCAAAATCAGCGCCCTCAAGCACCTCTCTCCCTTCTCGTTCCAAAGCAGCATAGTCTCTTCGCCCATCAATCAAGCCCTGCACTGTTTTTTGCAAGGCTTGATAAAGCCTGGGAGCAACCTCACGCTCAACAGTACTAAGATAGCCATTGCGCGAGCTCAGCGCCAGGCCATCTACCGCTCGTACAGTTGGCACAGCAATAATCTCAACAGGAAAACAAAGATCGGCAGCCATACGCCGAATCACCTGCAATTGCTGATAATCCTTTTCGCCAAACAGAGTATAGTTCGGCTGAACCATATTAAACAGCTTGGCCACCACCGTGGCCACACCGATAAAGTGCCCTGGTCGTAGCGCACCACATAGGCTTTCTGAAACTTCCGGCACATCAATTTGGCTGGCCACCTCATGACCACGGGGATAGACTTCCATCATTGACGGGGCAAATAACACGTCCACCACCGGCTCAAGCTTGGCCGAATCCGCGGCCAGAGTACGAGGATAAGACGCCAGATCCTCGTCAGCACCAAATTGCAGAGGATTAACAAAGACACTCACCACAACCCGGTCAGCATGCCGCCTGGCCTGCGCGACCAAAGCTAAATGACCGGCATGCAGATTGCCCATGGTCGGTACAAAGGCGACTGTCTCACCTTGCAGACGCCAGGCAGTCACCTGCTGCCTGAGTTCAACAATAGAATAAACAGCCTGCATTAGCTAAACCAGTGCGCCTCATCGGGAAAAGAGCCATCCCGAACCTCGGCCACATAATGACCAACGGCCTCAGCAATCGATTCCGCCCCGACCATATAATTTTTACTGAAACGAGGCACTTTACCCGCCGTTACACCGAGAATGTCATGCAATACCAACACCTGACCATCGCAACCAACACCGGCACCAATACCGATAACAGGCACCGACACAGCTTGGCTGATGGCTGTTGCCAGCGTTTCAGGCACGCATTCCAGCAACAGCATATCGGTGCCCGCCGCTTCAAGCGCCAAGGCACTATCCAACATCGCCTTGGCGGCCTCGGCCTCACGCCCTTGAACGCGGTAACCGCCAAGCTTGTGCACACTCTGCGGCTGCAAGCCAAGATGGGCACAAACAGGAATGCTTCTACGCGCCAGCTCGGTGACAATTTCCAGCTGTACACCACCGCCTTCCAGCTTGACCACCTGAGCACCCCCCTCCTGCATCAGGCGAGTGGCATTGACCAGCGCCAGATCAACCGTCGGGCAGGCCATAAATGGCATATCCACCATTAGCAAAGCCATTCTATTGCCCTTGGCAACCGCCTGACTGTGGTACACCATATCCTCCATGGTCACCGGCACAGTGGTGCTGTGCCCCTGAATCACCATGCCTAACGAATCCCCCACTAGGATGACATCAACACCGGCACCATCAAGCAGCCGGCCAAAACTGGCATCATAGGCCGTTAGACACACAATTTTTTCGCCTTGCACCTTCATCTCGCGCAAACGACTCAGCGTCATTGAGGTCGCCATAAGCTTCTCCCTTTTTCTATATAGTGCTTCAGGTTAAGGAATGAAAATTATATAACGCTTTCAAGTGGCACTCTAATTTGACCTCTATTTGGCCAATTCAAACGGCAACGGATTAAAAAAATGCCGGCCACTGCTGATCCTGGAGACTTGCTCCAGCAGGGCGTTGTAATCCATCTCACTCGCCACCAGATTAATCTCGGCAGCATTGACAATCAACAGTGGCGCATCGTTATATTGGTGAAAAAAATGGGCATAGGCCTCCACCAGGCGCTGTAAGTAATCAGCATCGATATACTGCTCGTAATCACGATTGCGTTGATGAATCCGCCCCAGTAGCACATCCACCGGTGCTTGCAGATAGATCACCAGATCAGGCTGGGGCGTATCCGGGGCCAAATGCTGGTAGACCTGGTTGTATAACGTCAACTCTTCGTTATCGAGAGTCAGTTGCGCAAACAGTCTGTCTTTTTCGATCAAAAAATCTGCTACCCGCACCGGTCGAAACATATCCCCTTGACGCAATGCCTGCACTTGCTGGGCACGCTGAAACAAAAAAAACAATTGCGTTGGTAACGCAACTGCCTTGGGGTTCCGGTAAAAGCGTTGCAAAAATGGGTTCTCATCCACTCCTTCCAGCAGCAACTCAGTATTAAAACTTTGCGCCAGACGCTTAGCCAGGCTGGTTTTGCCCACACCAATCGGACCTTCAACAACAATATAACCGGGATTTTCTTGGCTCATTTTCAATCAATCCAACCGCTGCAGATTGCTTTCAGAACACTTGCTAAGCAGCTCAGCCACAGCCCGGTTACCGGGCAACACCAGTGCCGGCGCAATTTCAAACAACGGCTGCAAAACAAACAAACGTTCACCCAAACCCGGATGGGGCACCACCAGGTGCTCACTATTAATAGACTGGTCAGCGTATAAAAGCAGATCAAGATCCAGAGTACGCGGCCCCCAACGCGCTTGCCTTACCCGTTGATGCAGCAATTCAAGTCCTTGTAACGCTGACAGCAACTCATCTGCGGTCAGGCGTGTTTCCAGCGCGGCAACGGCATTAATATAATCGGCTTGATTGGCCGGCCCCATGGGGGCACTTTGATAAAGACTTGATTGCCGCAACAAACGGGTTTGCGGCAACTTACCCAACGCTTGCAAGGCAGTTTTGACCTGTTCTATCGGGCTTTTCAGATTGCTGCCCAAACCAATGTAGGCCGTTACCCAAGCCGACATACCTCAGTCAGCCGCCTTTTTGTTAGGCGCTTGACGCCCCCTCGGCAACCGTTTTGGCGTCAGCTTACGCACCATGACCTTACGCTGTTCATCATCCACCTCCTGAAAGGCCGTCCACCAATCGGCCAGTTCTTTATCCTCTTCACCAGCCTCGGCACGAAGTAACAAAAAATCGTAGGCGGCGCGAAAACGGGGATGCTCTATTAAACGATAAGCACGCTTGCCGGCACGCTTGGCCAGACGCGGCTGCATCGCCCAAATTTCCTGCATTGGCGTACTGAATCGGCGCGGCAAAGAAGTACATTCAAGCTGAAAACTCATCACCTCCTGAGCCGCCTGAGTCAACGCGGGCTGTTCAGGCACGCCCTCTTCCTGGCGTAGTAGCCACTCTTGCCGAACCGGCTCCCACAATAAAGCGGCATATAAAAAGGCCGGCGTCACCGGCTTGCCCAGGGCAATACGGTCATCGGTATTTTGCAAGGCGCGCATCAGCATGGTATGGGGAAAATGATTCTCTTCCTCGGCCAACTCGTCATCCGTCTGAGGAAACAGGTATCGAAACAGATTATAATGACGCAACAACTCAAAGGTCTGCAGGGCACAGCCGCCAAAAAATAATTTCAACACTTCATCAAACAAACGCGCCGCAGGAATATCATCCAACAGATAACCCAACTCAAAAATTTTCGCTTCTGAGGCCTCGTCAATACGAAAACCAATTTTGGCGGCAAACCGCACTGCTCGCAGCATCCGCACCGGGTCTTCGCGAAAGCGCTGCCCAGGCTCACCAATCACCCGCAGCAAACCGGCCTCAATATCGGCCATGCCACCGGTGTAATCGGCCACCGAAAAATCCTCAATACTGTAATAAAGCGCGTTGATGGTAAAATCGCGACGCCAAGCATCCTCTTCCAGCGTACCAAAAATATTGTCACGCAGTAGGCGGCCACTCTTTTCGACCTCAATACCGCTGCCATCCTCGGCACTGTCATCACCGGCCTGCGCTCTGAAGGTAGCCACTTCGATAATCTCACGGCCAAACATAATATGGGCCAGGCGAAAACGCCGTCCAATTAAGCGGCAGTTGCGAAACAGCCTGCGCACCTCATCCGGACTGGCATTAGTGGCAATATCAAAGTCTTTGGGTTCACGCCCCAACAGCAGGTCACGCACCCCACCGCCTACCAAAAAACCTTGATAGCCGGCATTTTTGAGGCGATACAGAACCTTTAGCGCATTTTCACTAATGTTGGCCCGGGAAATCGGATGTTCAGAACGGGAAATAATATGAGAGTTAATAGTATTTGGCCCCTGCCGTGCTTTCTATGCTTATTATATGGAGGCGAGCAACCGATCATACCACGAAAGCCTGCAATTCAAACCCGTAGAGCCACAAGACATGACTGTTGCGTTAATGCATCACCCAGCACAACAGTATGACAAAAGCGCAACAAAAAGCTTGCATTCTGACAAAAAGTGCGATTAAGTAGACCTTGGCCATTCAAACAGCCTTTATGACTACGGTTATTTTTTATTAATAAGAATTCTTTAGGGAGAATCACATGAAAAAGAAATTACTGCCTTTGGCAATCGCTGCCGCTATGGCACCTGGTTTTGCTGCTGCCGCTGAAGTAGGTGGATATGCAGATATTATTTACACAATCAGTGATGACGCCTCCGCAACAGGCCCTGGCGTTACCGGCACAGAAGGGAAGTTTTTTGCCACCAGTGAACTACAGTTCAGCGCCAGCCCAGCTGATGGCGTCAGCGTTCGTATAGACGCTGACCTCGACTTGGCGGCAGGCAACACCAACATCAATAATGCGCTAGATCCTACCGCAAACAGTGACTCTGGCCGTATTGAGCAGGCGTTTTTCGCTTGGAGTGCCGTTGATAATGTGACCGTCATCGGCGGTGTATTCAATAACCCTATCGGTTACGAAGCTGAAGATGCGCCCGATAAAGATTTCACTTCTAACGGTATCGTCTACGACATTCTTGATCAGCAAACAGCCTTGAACGGTGATAACGTGGCAGGTTTGGCTGTCGCGGGTGTGATTGGCCCGGTAACAGTTACCGGCGCCCTCCTTAACGACTTGGGCCAGGTGAACGATGAAAACTCATTGGCGCTTGTGGTGAACTACGCGCCTATTGAAGGCCTGGACCTGGAAGCCGGCATGGTTACCCAAACCAATAAAGGCACTGCTAACGCTAGTCCAATGCAAGTCAGCGCCGGCGACGTTATCAACTTCAACGCTGTTTACACGGGCGTAGAAAACCTGATGGTTGGTATTGATTTTCTGGATGCCGACCTTCTGAAGGACCCTGTATATGACCTGTGGGCAGGTTACAGCTTCGGCGATGCAGCGGTGAAAGCTCGCCTTTCTGATGGCGGCGATGCAAGCGCAACGACGCTTTACGCTTCTTATCAAGTGGCATCCAACCTGACGGCTGCCCTGGAACTTCGTAGTGATGACCCAGGCACTCCAGGCTCGTCGAAGTCTGATAAAACCACCCTGGAACTGATCGCTACTTTCTAAGCGGCTACAAAGTTAAATAATAAAAATTTCTGTCCATTGGCCGGGCTTTTGCCCGGCCTTTTTTCGCCCCAACAAAAGTCAAATTTAAGTCCCCCTACAAATCGGTCGATATATTAGCAACTGATTACAAGTCATTTCGACTGAGGTACCAGATGAGCACAATCCCCGCCTTTGATTCCGGCCTGCAAAGCATTCAAAAGGGCATGAATGGCCTGAAAAAAAATGCGTTTGAGATTGCCAACACCAAGAACGGCCTGACACAGACGCCAGAAATAAAGCCCCTTACTGAACCACTGATTGAGATAAAGATGAACACTCTTCAGGTAGAAATGGGTGTCAAGGTGCTTCAAGCCAGCTCAGGCATGATGGGCAGCTTGCTGGACATAAAGGTCTAGGAAGCTCCCGAGAGCAGGCTGTTAACACCCCCTAACGCACACGTTTAAACATATAAGCGGCGATAAAAAAAAACAAAACCGGTGCCACCAGAACGCTCATCAATGGTGGCAGACCATACACCAGCCCCAAATGACTCGTGGTCTGATCCGCCAGAAAATAACCGATGCCAAACAATGTGCCGACAAATATGCGCTGCCCCACCCCAACAGATCTCAGCGGCCCCAACACAAATGGCACCGCCAAAAAGACCATCACCATGGTTGTTAATGGCATCACCGCCTTCTTCCATAAAGCCAGTATATATCGGCTTGAATCCAGGTGATTATCAGTCAAATAACCAATATATCGATACAGGTCTGGCGCGGCGAGATAATCAGGTTTAACCGTCACCACAGCAATCAATTCTGGCGTCAACAAAGACTTCCGCAACTGGGTGTTATAACGATGGGTCTTAACCCCAGTCTCAGACACTGAGCTGCTTAATACATCTTTCAACAACCAGTGGTCGCCTTTATAGCTGGCTTCAGCAGCCG
This sequence comes from Gammaproteobacteria bacterium, assembly GCA_024276775.1. Taxonomy (GTDB): domain Bacteria; phylum Pseudomonadota; class Gammaproteobacteria; order Tenderiales; family Tenderiaceae; genus Tenderia. The sequence goes on from JAJRWO010000128.1 coordinate 7,230, forward strand.
TGGTCACCGACTGCAGGCGGTTTGCGTCATCGAAGTGATAGACAGAAATTCGCCCCACCTGGTCGCGACTCATCAAATCACGAATACGGATAACACTATTA